>CAZDQZ010000030.1:0-12692 GCA_964507835.1 uncultured Candidatus Peribacteria bacterium
AAAAAACGCCCCTATGGGCGCTTTCTCTATTCTTTGTAGAGGCGCGTCTCTACTTATACTGTGACCACAGGAGATCGAAGATCTTCTTCATCATATTTGTGAACTCCTTGCTCTCGATCAAGAGGGAAAACCCTTCATCCTTTGACGAGATAACCGCAAGCGTCGTATCGAACAGATAGATCGTCATCGGGAATGCGAGGTCATCGGGGATGTGACGAATGACACGTTTATCTTTCGTGCTCGTCACATACCGTCGCGCTCTCGCATCACGCAGGATCGCTTCCCGATCCTTCTCACGCGTGCGCAGAGCATGGAGCGTGAGCCCGAGACCGATACGTCTAGCGGTGTAGTCACTGAAGTACTCTGCACCGAGGAAATCGATGATATCGGCAATCGAAAGGAATGATCGCAGGACCTTCTCTTTCGATCGCAAGGTACGATCGAGCACGATCCTAGCCCCCTCCTGACCGTCGAAGAACTCTATTTTGGGCTTGGAGGTCAACGGATTCATGAGAGCGATGAACTGCCCCATCGCCGATTGAATACCCTGCTTGGCTTGCATCAGAGCCTTCTGCCGATGATCGACGTACGTCACGAGTTGCTGTGGCTCGAGTGGAGAGAAGTACTGCACCCCTCGCTTCACCGTCTTCGTCACCAGCCCCTTGCTGAGGAGAGAGTGCAGGATGACGTACCCCGTCCCGCGGTTGAGCCCCGCCTTCTTCGCAAGGTAACTGATGGGTTGTGTGCCACTCCTGAGGAGCGTGATGTACATCTGTACTTCTTTCGCTGAGAGGCCGATGGACTGCAAGAGTTGATCGATCATGTTGCAAATATATTCTAGCACTATTTTATATCATGATATTGTATTTTGTCAAAAATAGCTTATATTTGCAGTGTTGGAGAAAAAAAATGGATGTAAATCTATTAATTTCTATTAGCACTATGAATCTACACGAACAATTCAAGGATCCACATAGTCGGCAGGTTCTAGATGCGCTCAATGCATCAATCGAATCTTTTTCTGAAAACCCACTACTCGGAAATATTCGGGGAAGAAGCCTCTCACTGGATGAATTCACATTTCTCTCGAAGGCACGACTAAATGCTGCGACGAATTTTGTCCCATTTTTAAGTACCATTCAAGAAAAGACTGAAGAGGCTCGCGGATGGGAAGATATATCAGAAGCGCTAAGACACAATCTCGATGAAGAACTCGGACTCACCAAACAAGGATACGACCGTACAAAAGACCATAATACATGGCGAGAAAAATACGCATACGGACTCTCCCGAATATGGACAGAGGGAAAGGGAGACGATAGTACGCGAGCTTATGGCAATATCGATGTATTAGATGCAACAGAAAAAATTCGTGCTCAATACGGAAAGAAAGTAATGACACTTACAGAGACAGAAAGTATTCCATTTCTCGCAGGAGCTTTCGCAACTTTGGAAGGATTACTAGAACAGGAGTTTTCAGCCATCCATGAATATATTCGAGAGAATATGAGCTGGTTGACTACCGACGAATCGCTCTACATCGCACACCATGCTGGTCATGAACACCGACATCTCGAAGAAATCGCTGTACCTCTACTGAAAAAGTGCCAGAAAAATCCACATATCGTTCCTGCGGTTATACGAGGCATACAAACCATGTACGCACTTCGTCATGATCATGTACTTGCAGTAATTGAGAAAGAAATGAAACTTTTTACAGCCAGATGTACAGATACATCAAAGTAGAGACGCAAAATCTTGCGTCTCTACTCAGATTATTTTTAGCGTCTAAAACCACCGCCTCTTCCTCCGTGCGATCCGCCTCCGCGTCCGCCGAAGCTACTGCGTGGTGGTGGAGCGACCCATCCTGCTGGAGGTGCGGTCATCTGCTTGAGCGAGAGACGCGTCTTGCCTTCCTGCGCATCGAACTCGACGCACTTCGCCTTGATGACATCGCCAACCTTCACAACATCTTCCACCTTCTCTGTGCGTGCCCACTGGAGCTCAGAGATATGGATCATGGCGTCTTTGCCACGAGCGAACTCGACGATCGCTCCCGTACCATCGATGATGCGCGTGACCTTGGCATCGTACACTTTGCCGACTTCTGGTTTCTCGACGATACCGAGGATCCACTCCTTAGCTTGCTTCATCTTCTCACCACTGACGGCAGTCACGAAGACCAAGCCAGAATCTTCGATGTCGATCTCGACACCGAGTTCCTTCGTGATTTTCTGGATCGTCTCTCCACCCTTACCGATGACGAGGCGAATATCCTCAGGATTGACTTGGATCGTCTCGATACGTGGAGCGTAAGGGCTCATCTCCTTGCGTGGCTCAGGGATGGCCTTGAGCATCGTCTTCAAGATGAACATACGACCTTCATGAGAACGTTCGAGAGCTTCCCTGAAGACAGAATCCGGCAGACCCTTGATCTTGATATCCATCTGGATCGCGGTGACACCCTTCTCGGTACCTCCGAGCTTGAAGTCCATATCGCCACCGAAGTCCTCTTCGTCCTGGAGGTCAGAGAGGATGATGTACTTGCCCTTCTCTTCATCAGAGATGAGACCGAGAGCGATACCGACGACAGGAGCCGAGATCGGCACGCCGGCAGCCATGAGTGCAAGCGTAGAGCCACACGTTGCGGCCATCGACGATGAACCATTGGATTCCAAAATTTCTGTCACGGTGCGAATCGTGTATGGGAAGGTCTCGACAGGTGGGAGCACGGGCTCGAGCGCACGCTGTGCGAGGTTACCGTGACCGATTTCGCGGTTACCAACGAAGAGTCTGTTACTCGTCTCACCAACAGAGAACGGAGGGAAGTTGTAGTGGTGCATGTAGCGAAGCTCATGCTCACCTTCCATTCCTTCGACGAGCTGTTTGTCACCGGGAGAGCCGAACGTACAGGTCGTGAGCCCCTGTGTCTCTCCACGCTGAAAGAGGGCAGAACCGTGAACACGGTTTGGGAGAATGTCGACCTGACAACTGATCGGGCGGATCTCGGTGATCTTGCGACTGCTCATGCGGATGCCCTCCTCGAGAACGAGGCGACGCATCTCAGCCTTAATGATCTTGTCGACGGTCCCCTTGGCATTGGCGTATGCATCGACCAAGTACTGCTCTTCGAGCGGGCTCGCAACCGGCTTCTCTGCATGCTTCTCCTTCAGCTTCGCTTCTGCTTGATCCATGAGATCATTGAAAATCTTGCGTCGCTCAAGCTTCCCGAGAGGAGCCTTGATAGCCTTTGTAATGACTGGAAGCGACCAACTCTCAAGGAACTTGTAATCTTCCTCATGAACATAGAAAGGAGGCGTGACCTCGAACTTCGGCTTACCGATCTCTTTCTGGATGCCTTCGAAGAACTTAGCGATCTTCTGTGCCCACTTCTTACCAAATTCGATCGCCTTGAGGATCTCTGCTTCTGGCACCTGGTTCGCACCAGCTTCGATCATAACGATGCGATCGAGAGATGCTGTGACGAACATATCGAGATCACTCTTCTTTCTAGCCTCCATGCTTGGGTTGAGGACGAGCTCACCTCCAATCAAACCAACACGAACAGTCCCGAGAGGACCATCGGCAGGACAATCGGAGATCGCGATCGCGAGGTTGGCAGCATTCGCGGATGCGATGTCGTGCTCATGCTCGAAGTCGTAGCTAAGAACGGTGCAGAAGAGCTGGATGTCGTTTCTGATGTACTTCGGGATCATCGGACGAATGCCTCTGTCGATAACACGCCCGAGGAGGACGTAATCGTCACCTGGCCTGCCTTCACGCTTGCGGAAGCGGGAACCAGCGATCTTTCCTCCAGCGTAATACTTCTCCTGGTACACGACCTGGAGAGGGAGGAAGTCGACACCGGCACGAGCCTTCGGGCTCACGGTGACGTTACTCATGGAGACGGTGTCACCCATCTGACAGAGCACGGTGGAATTGGCCTGTGTGGCCAGCTGACCTGTCTTGATGACGAGAGACTCGTCACCGAGAGCGAGAGAATATTCTTTCTGCATAAAAATTGGGGAAGCAGATAACCGCTCACCCTTCAATCTAAAGGACCTTTGCTTGGTTTGGATCTACATATCAATGCCCGTTTTTTCTTTCTCTAGGAGCGGGTATCTACCCGCGGGAACAAAAAGAAACTGATACGTAAATCCAATCAAAAATCCGGTGATAGAAGGAAAGAGCGTACGATCAGTATACAACAAACCAATAGTAGATGAAATAAATAAACATGAAAAAGGGCGGTTGCCCGCCCCCTTTCGTCATAATCAAGGCAATGATCTACTTCTCGATGTCGAGGTTCTTGAGCATCTTGCCGTAACCCTTCTCATCATTCATTTTGAGGTACGTGAGAAGCTTCCTTCGGCGAGCAACCTTCGCGAGAAGACCTCTGCGAGCGGAGTTGTCCTTCTTATGCTCTTTCAAATGTTTGGTGACTTCGTCGATCTCCTTCGTGAGGATACCGATCTGCACCTGTGGGGAGCCGGTGTCTTTGTCATGCGTGCGGAACTTCGTGATGAGCTTCTTCTTGGATGACTTCTTGAGAGCCATAAGAGTGGGGGGTGGGGACAGGAAAAGAATTCTACGGACCTCCTGCAACGCGTGCGAAGAAGGAAGTGCGAGAGCGGAGGAAGTATACTCAGTGAACGAAAATTGTCAAGGCTTGGCTAGGAGAAGCCAAAAATAACATATTTTCTTAACGAGTCTTCTCCTATTTCATGCTCGAATCTTGCGTATACGAATGTTACTTCTTTGGATCGCCAAAGAAGTAACCAAGAAAACTCTGCGCGCCAATGACTCTCGTCCCGCTGAGGCGGGACTCGAGGCCCCCCGCACACCCCCACCATGTGGCGCGCCCACCCCTTTGGATGCTTCTTCACAATTCCTTCGGTTTCTTCATGCCTTCGTCTGTCGCCTTGCGAATCTCCGTTGCGGTTCTCCGCGAAGGAGTCGCATGCAACGTGCACTGTTTGACGAGCCCGCGGGGGCGGGCGAGGAGTTGGCACGTTGCCGACTACAAGCGGAAAGAACCGCAGGAGATGAGCACAAGCGACGATTTTTTCTCCACTTTTTTCTAAAAAAAGTGGAAAAGAAAAACTTAACAAAAAACAAATAGGTAGACAACCGTCCACCCTTCGAATAAGCTCAGGGTAAACCCTGTGCTACACTCACCGCCTGTGAATACAGCTCTCATCATCATCGGCGTCGTGTGTGCGCTTGGCATCATCACGAGTCTCGTCTTGCAACTAAAAAAATCGAACGTGCCAACACAGACACGTGACTGGTCCGCTGACGTCGCAAAGCTGGAGAAGGAGCTCGAGGCCGAGCGCAAAGAGAAGAATGAGCTCTCCGGCAAAGGCAAGGAACTCTTCGGGCGCTTCAAGGATCTGGAGTCTGAGTACAAATCCGTCATCAAAGAACGAGATGCGCTCCAGAAGGTCGTCACGAAGTTCGAGACGACGAAGGAGGCGCAGGAGAAGGATCACCGTGACATGGTGCAGAAGATGGAGAATGTGGAAAAGGCTCTGGAAAAAGAGCGTCAACGAGTGATTCGTGACGATGAAGAGCGAATGAAAAGGGAAGAGGAAGAGCGTGATCGTCTGTGGGCAAACCACGAAAACGCCGTCGTTGCGACTCTGACCGATCTCTGCAAAATGCCTCAGCTCCAGTTCACGAGCTACACGAATAATAATTTGCCGGAGGACTTCACAGGGAAGCTCAAGCCAGACTTCTTCATCGATTTCCTCGGACAGTACGTCATCTTCGATGCCAAAGTCAGTAAAGCACAGAGCCTGCAGACATACATTGACGACGCTGTGAAATCGACAGCGGAGAAAGTGAAGAAGAATAGCAAGATCTACCCACATATCTTCCTCGTGGTGCCGACTGAAGCCATTAGCGAACTCAAGAAGCTCATGTACGCGAAGGATGAATTCTACTTCTACGTTGTATCTCGTGAGGCACTCGCACCGATCCTCGCATCACTGAAGCGCATCTCGACCTACGAGCTTGCAGAACAACTCGATCCACAGAAGAGGGAGAACATCATCAATGTCATCGCAGAACTCTCACTCCACATCAGCTACAGAAATGCGCACGAGCTCCTCCTCACGAAGATGGGCGCAGAAACTCTCGAACGCACCGCTATTCTCGCTCCAGAAATCGCGCAGGAAGTAGAGCAGAAACAAGCAGAGAAGAAGCTCTCACAGCTCACACCAACGGAGATCAAGCGTCTCACAGGAAGTCTGACAGAGCAGAACATCACCATGACTCAACTCGCCTCACCGAAAGCATCAGTGAAGAAATCGATGATCGAAGCAGCGGAGTCGGTAATGGCTCAAAAACTACTGTAAAAAACTATCGTCAGTCGTCGCCTTGAAAAAATTTCGTTACGGTTGTGTGTAACAACCACCAAAGGGCAGGAAGCGCGCCAAGATGGTGGGGGTCTGCGGTCTGCTCCGCACTTTTCCGCAGAAAAATGCGGAGCGTGGGAGCGCGGCGCGCACGCGTTTTTTGGTTCTTTTTGTCGCTCGGACAAAAAGAACATTGAAAAGAAATATGCTACTCTCCGATCCTCATCACATGACCACCGAACATCACTCCATCTTCTCCGGCCTCAACGACGAACAGAAACGAGCCGTCGAAACCCTGGAGGGCCCGCTCCTCATCCTCGCCGGAGCCGGTTCCGGAAAAACCAAGACACTCACGCACCGCATCGCGAATTTGATCGCACACGGTGTGCCAGCATGGCAGATCCTCGCTGTGACATTCACAAACAAAGCGGCCAATGAGCTCAAGGAACGCATCGGACGCATCCTTCAGATTGCCACGGGCGACAATCCATCGACGACTCCCTACGCTCATAACCCCGCACTCCCCCTTTCCGGCACTTTTCACAGTATCTGCGCACGCATCCTCCGTCGCGATATCGAGTCTCTCGGCAGAAACCGTAGTTTTGTCATCTACGATACAGATGATCAGGAAAAAGTCGTAGTATCGGTGCTCAAAGACATGCGCATCGCCAAAGAAGAGCTGAAGCCAAGAACGGCGCTTGCGCACATTAGCCAATATAAATCAGAAGGGATTCGTGTCGATCAAGCGCGGAGCAAGACGACCTCACACACCGATGCACGCATGGCAGAAATATACGGTCTCTATCAGAAGAAACTCATCGAAAGTAACGCACTCGACTTCGACGATCTCCTCCTCGAGACGGTACGACTCTTCGAGCAGTGTCCAGACGTCCTCAGACGTTACCAGAATACGTGGAGATTCATCCACGTCGATGAGTACCAAGACACGAACCACGTGCAGTATCAGATCGTGAGTCTCCTCGCAGGAGGGCAGAAGAACCTCTGCGTTATCGGTGATCCAGATCAATCGATCTACGCATTCCGTGGTGCCGACATCAGGAATATTTTGGACTTTCAGAAGGAATACCCAGACGCCATCGCGATCAAGCTCGAGCGCAACTACCGCTCCACGCAACAAATCCTCGATGGAGCAGATGGTGTCATCGCCGTGAATCCGCAGAGACCACCGAAGAAGATGTGGACCGACCGTACGGATGGCGCCAAAATCACACTGAAGGAAGTGATGGATGAGAAACGAGAGGCAGAAGAAGCCGTGCGCCTCGTCCTCGACAAGCGCACGAAGGGCACACCGCTCTCGGAACAAGTCATCCTCTATAGAACGAATGCGCAGTCACGGCAGTTTGAAGAAGCGTGTCTGAGAGCCGGCATCCCCTACCGCATCCTCGGTGGTGTGAAGTTCTACGCTCGCAAAGAAGTGAAGGACGTCCTTGCGTACCTCTTCGTCATCCTGAATCCAAGCGATACGATTTCACTCCTACGCATTATCAATGTGCCGAGCAGAAAAATCGGCGACACGACACTGTCGCGGCTCCAGAACTTCTGTAACGAACGCAGTCTGACCCTCTGGCAGGCGCTCCGTCACGTGGAGATGATCGAAGGCATCAGTGAGCCGACGAAGAACCGTCTCACGAGCTTCGCGAGTCTCATCGATACTGCAGGCAGACACGCAGAAACAATGAACGTTAGTGCGCTCACACACTGGGTGATCGAGAAAACAGGAATGGAAAAATGGGTGCGCGATGAAACAGAGGAAGGCGAAACGCGATGGGAGAACGTCCTGGAGCTCCTTAATGTCACGAAGAAGTACGACGGTTTACCACCGAAGGAATCACTCACGAGCTTCCTCGAAGAAGTCGCACTCGTCTCCGAGGTCGATAAATTGCAAGCAGACGAACGGAATGCGCTCACGCTCATGACGCTCCACCTCTGTAAAGGTCTCGAGTTCGCATCAGTGACGATCGTCGGATGTGAAGAAGGACTGCTCCCACATAGTTCCAGCCTCTTCGATGGCTCACAGATGGAGGAAGAACGCCGTCTCCTCTACGTCGGCATGACGCGTGCCAAGGACAACCTTACTATCCTCCATACAATGTCGAGAAGTATGTGGGGATCGACGCAGAGCAATGCGCGGAGCAGATTCCTCGATGACATCCCTGTTTCTGTCCTCGAGGTCGCGAGTGACGAACTCCAGAGCAAGTACGGCTGGCTCGCAGGCGGTCACATCAAACAGTCGTGGATACAGCCCGGTCGTCCATCAGAAGGTCAGCGAAGAATGACGCAGGTGCCACAAAATAATTCTTTCAGCCAAGAAGTAGAAACTGATGATACAAACCAAGACTGGCTCGAAAACATCGAAGATACTGTGGATGCGAATAGTCGCATCGAGCACAGAAGTCTCGGGCTTGGGACAGTCCTGCGCCGGAGTGGCGACATCGTGGAGGTCAGATTTGATACAGGAAGTATGAAGAAGCTCGCTCTGGGCATCGCTCCGATCAGGCTTGTGAAAGAAAGTGAGGGGTCGATACCGTTCTAATTTTTGGAAGTATACAGAATTTCCCCGCACCAAGGGATGGGTGCTCCTTTTTCAGCTATTTTTCTTGGTACAAAAAATCGTTCCAGTAAAAAAATATATGAAAGGAGCAGGTGTCCCCACCTGCGTACTACAATCAAAACTAATAAGAATACCTCGTTCCAACAACAGCCGGAGCATCGAATCCAAGCCAAGAAAAACTGTTCGTTCCATCGCTCCACGTGACAGAGCCAGCATTCGATGGACTACCCGTCTGATTGAGCGATACTTGCAAACTCGCATGCACAGGATCACCGCCGGAAATGTCTCCGTACAGAGTGAGTGTGCGGGGTTCATCAGCAATCGATCCCAGCATGTCAGGAATACCACTACAGAGGATCTCAACACTAGAACTAGTGCAGGAGAACGGATCAGTGACGCCATCAGAACGTAGCTTCACATTCGTAAGCGTCAGATCGCCAGTGATCCCGACTTGGAAGCGCAGAGCGGTGATATCAATGTGTGCACTTGCATCTGTCTTGCGACCGGTGAAGGTAAACGAACCGATGCGCATCCCTGCCCCAGTCACGAGTGGCGCACTTTCCTGCAGAGCATTCTCGATCTTCGTAATCGTCGAACGAGACGTCACAAAGTTCTGGAATGTTTCAGTAGAGGCCTTGGTGTACTTCTGACTACTCCAAACTCCGTTACCAATCACGACGATATTGCTAATACTCACCGGCTCATTGCTGACACCGCTACCATCCTTGCTCGCGAGCACCGGTCGCACGTACACGGCCAAATCTGTGCGTTTTTCGATCGTGAGAGATCCGGGGGTCAAGAAGAGCGTGTACTTCTTGTTACTTCCGGTCGATGGATCGTAGAGAGCCTTCCCGAGGAGACGTGACTGATCATCATACACAACGAGATGCTGAACACTACGAGACTCTGTACTCAGATTCACCGAAATCGATGTGACATCGAGTGGTTCAGCTTCGATGAAGATCTTCACCGCACCGATGACGGGGCCTGTCTCACCGAGCAACAGAAACTGCGAACGGATCGTCTTGTCTGCGATCGGATCGAGAGGACGAACAGATACACTGGATGACATCGATGACATACGCGAAGACGATGACGATGTAGAGGAAGAAAGCGAACTACTCGCAGAAGAACTCACGCCGTACTCACCCTGTTCCGCGCGACGAAAGTCCTCCAATCGACCCTTAAACTCTGCGAGGAATGCTGCGACAAGGCGAGCGGCACGCCCACGGGTAAGTGGAGTATCGAGAGTAATTCTCATCGGCAAATCAGTACCGTTGGAAACCGCAGAACGATAATATGGCTCAGCCCAATGTTGATTCGAAGACGATGGAGCCGGGTACCTACATCCAGCGTCCTGTCGACAATAGAACACCGTAGCCAACATCTTGAGCGCCTCTCCGTACGTCACTATCCCTGATGGATCAAAAAGGCCTGATGGGACTTTTCCACTAACAATGCCTAATTCCTTGGCCGCGCAGACAAATGGTCGGAACCAATCAGATGAATGAACATCTGGAAAACACGTTGTCGTAGAGACCTCAGCCTCTTCACCAACAATCATCACCAACTTCAAGAACTCCGCTCGATTGATAAGCCTTGCAGTACCAAAAATACCATTCCCATATCCCTTCACTACCCCTTCTCGCGTCAAAAGATTGATCCCCACCGCTTCTGGACTCGAGGAACGAACATCCTTGTAGTAATCAGCCGGTGCGATCGTCAGCGCAAAAGCGACCGACGGAACAAGGACCAAGGCTGTAAGAACGGAGGAAAGGAAAACTCTCATAGGTAGAGGGGGAAGAAATCGTGCATACTGTGACTATGCTACAAGAAGACGTTCGAAACTTCCTACACTTTCACGGCATCCGCCTTAATACCGATCTCGGCCAGCATTTTTTGATCGATGAGGGCATCCTCCAGAAGATCACTGACAGTGCGTCGCTCTTTAGCGGTGACAACGTTCTCGAGATCGGACCAGGTATCGGCATCCTCACGCACGAGCTCCTCGCTAAAGGTGCAAGCGTCACGGCGATCGAAATCGATCCGCGAATGATCCCGCTCCTGATGACCTACGTGACGAAGAACGGCAAAGCATCTCCAGAGCATCTGAAAGTCATCCAAGGTAACGCACTCCATGCCTCACTCCCGATCAAAGCCCCGTTCAAAGTCATCGCGAATATCCCCTACCACATCACATCCCCTCTCCTACACCGACTATTCCTTGAAGAAGCTTCTCGGCCAGTGTCCATGACGCTCCTCATTCAGAAAGAAGTTGCGGAGAATATTTGTAGCCTAACGAGCGAGAGCATCCTCACTGTACTCACGCAGATCTTCGGAACGGCAACCTACGTCTGCGATGTACCACCACAATGCTTCCTCCCACCACCCGCAGTTGATTCTGCTGTGATCCGCATCGACTGCTACCCAGAACCACTCGCCGATGCAGAGACGACGGAAAAAATCCTGTCACTCGTGAAACACGCGATGAGCAAGCGCAGGAAAATGCTGAGTAATTCCATCGGCGCACTGCCCTTCGGAATGGAAGCGATGGAGAAAGCATCGATCGATCCCAAGCGTAGACCACAGACGCTCACGGTGCAGGAGTGGATCGCACTGGAGAAAGCTCTCTCGCAATGTCGATGATGAAACGACGCTTCACGATCACCGTGCTCCTTCTCTCCTTCCTGTCTGGAGTGTTCCTGCAACGCTTCATCGACCCATTCCTCGTGCCACTGCACCTCTGGATCGCATACGTCATGATCGTTGCCATTGTAGTGCTCGTTGCTGAGTTCTTCGGTAAAAGAACCACAGTCAACACTCTGCTCTGCATCAATCTCGGCGTACTTCTCGCATGCATCACAGTCGTCATACATACACCCGCGAATGATCCTCATCGCATAGAACACTTCACGTCGGGGGAAAATGCGACAGTGATCGGATGGGTAACAGATGCGCCAGAACGGAAGCCAACGGTGACGAGATACACCATCGATACTGCCGTCATAGAAATAGCATCGCAAAAAATACCCATGCATGGACGCATCCTCATCTCGGACTACGCGACATTCCCTGCATATAACTTTGGTGACCTCGTCGAAGTCACAGGGAAACTGGAGATGCCAAAAGCTCTCGATCACTTCGACTACCCGTCATACCTGCGCGTGAAAGGCATCACAGCACTGATCCAGAGAGCACGAATATCGCTTGCAGATACCGCCATCAACCAGCCACTCACGATCCGCTACTCTCCCCAACGTGTGCTCGTACCTCTGCGTGAATGGTTCGAGCGCCAGATCACGTTGATTCTCCCTGAGCCACACGCATCACTCCTTGCAGGACTGCTAACAGGATCGAGAACAGGACTATCGAAAGACCTCAGCGATGATTTCCGGAGTAGCGGACTTTCACACATCGTCGCCATTTCTGGGTTCAATATTACGATTATCCTGAGCCTTCTCTCGGGAATGCTCTTCTTTGTGCCACGGCAAAAACGCCTCATCCCGCTCATCCTCGGCATCAGTACCTTCGCACTCTTCGCTGGAGCAGGAGCACCCGTTCTCCGCGCTACCATCATGGGTATCCTCGGTCTCATCGCGCTGGAAGCCGAGAGGAAAACAACCCCTCGGCTCCTGATCCTCTGGACCGCCGTCCTCATGACGCTGTGGAATCCCCTCTCCCTTCAGTACGACGTCAGCTTCCAGCTCTCGTTCCTGGCAACACTGGGCTTAAGTGAGATCGGGCCACATCTCAAGAAAATA
>CAZDQZ010000031.1:0-12394 GCA_964507835.1 uncultured Candidatus Peribacteria bacterium
CTTCAACCATGGATCATTCGTCCTTGGACAAGCCGCCATGATGATCAATGAGGGCTTGCCGTACATCTTCGTTCAGCGCATCAAAGAAAAATATAACCTTAGCACGATGACTGTAGGACTCCTCGGAATGGCTTTCAAGCCTGAGAGTGATGATATTCGTAGTTCGCTTTCTTATAAGCTTCGTAAGGTTCTCGAACTCGAGGCGAAGGTCGTACTTTGTTCTGATCCATACGTGAAGGATGCTTATCTTGTTTCGGAAAAGGAGGTTTTGCAAAAGGCAGACATCATTGTCATTGGCACGCCACATGCATGTTATAAAGATCTTGTTTTCAAACAGGCTGTTTTCGATGTGACGAGTACGTACCAATAGCAATAGCCATCGTTCCACAATGCCTCTTTGAAGATCGACGCCGTCTTTAACGCCAAACATATATCACTTTTGATGTAGAGCTGGAGATACTACAATGACGTCTATGATCTCTGTACAACATTCCCTCCCCAGAAAATCTATTCTTTTTGGTTATGTGCTTTTCGTGGTCCTAGGAGTGCTCATTCTTCCTGCGTACGTACACACATTAAACAACGATGCAATCAGTTATATCTCGATCGCTATGAAATATGTTGGAGGGCACACAGCAGAGGCAATTAATCCATATTGGTCTCCAATGTACTCTTGGCTGATCGCAGGATTGATACTCCTAGGTATTCCTGGTCTTTATGCAGCCAAGATTGTCTCACTGGTAGCAGGATTTGGATCGCTCGTCGTTTTCTGTGATCTTTGTCGTTACTTTCGGATTGATCGTCCTCTTTCGCTTATTCTCCCAAGCGCTGTAGCGCTTCTCTTGCTCTACTTCGTCACGTATGTCATCACACCCGATCTTCTCCTCGTTTTTTTCTTGCTCATGTATCTCAGATTGCTCTTCGAGCCAAACATCGGCAGTCGACCATGGCATGGCGTTGTCATTGGTATCATCGCAAGTCTTGCCTACTTATCTAAAACGATCGCTTTGCCCTTGATCATCATTCATTCGACGGTCACTCTGACGTATCTTTTTTTCTCTGGGTCAACATCTCAGCGAAGAAGACTCATTATTCACCATAGTATCGCACTCTTCGTGTTCATGTCCCTCGCTCTTGCGTGGGCACTTCAGATTAGCGCGAAGCATGGTTCATTTACCTTTGGCGAGAATGCGCGTGTCATCCATTCCACCTTAGGGCCACAGATGGCAGATCGCGTCCCTTTCAATGTTGATGGTTTATTCGCGCCACCAGACGAGTACAGTACTAGCGTTTGGGACGATCCTACGAAGATTGCTCGTGAAGATTGGTCTCCATTCCAGTCGAAAGCTAATTTTTTTGAGCAATTGCGGGCCATGGCACTGAATGCTGAATCCATGCTAACGGCGACGCTTTTCCCGTTTCATGTATCACTCTACGTGATCCTCGCGTTATTTCTTGTGCTCTGCTTCTCACAAGGGATTTCGGTCGCAGAACGGAGAAAAGCCATCATTCTCTCAAGTCTGTGGATGATAATGTTTGCGATATACATCCCCTTCATGGCGGAACTTCGTTACTTCTGGATTGTTCTGGTTCTTTCAGTTGCTATGGGAGCAGAGCTTCTGACTACGTTCTTCGTCGTCACCAAGGTCACAGTATTTCAGCGATGGCTTGCAACAGTACCTTTCATGATGTCTTTCCTCGAGTATCCATTCTTGCACATGTGCATCGAATACCATCATGGTGACGCTTTCTATGAGATCGCTCAGCAAGCAAATGCACAGACGACATTTGTAGGGAAAAATATCGCATCCGACCATTGGAAAAAGGGTCATTTCTTCTCCTATTACGTCGGTGGAAAGTATTTTGGCCTACCGAAAAATGCATCTGAGTCGGTAGTGTTACTTGACCGTGAATTACTCAATCAAAAGATTGATTATTACATTGTTTGGCAGACGAAGCCCATCGGTCTTACGCACTACAGAGAAGTTCTCGATGCATCGCTGAAGCAGGTCACTGTCTTCAAAAGGATATAATCGATACACTACGCTCTCAGTGCTTCTTTCATGCATTGAGCCATGTAGTCCATTCGTTGTTTGTCGATCGCAGGATACAGCCCAATCCAGAATGTGCGATTCATGATGATGTCTGCTGTAGGAACAGTGCCAACCACACGGAAATTTTTTCCTTGGTACGCTGGTTGATGAATCAGATTACCGCCGAAGAGGAGTCGTGTAGCAATATTATTTTTTTCAAGATGATCGATGACTTCCAGTCTGCTTCGCTTCACCTTCTCTGAGAGTGTGATGGCGAATCCAAACCAACTAGGATCACTCCCTTCGGTGGCTTCTGGAAGAATCAGAAGATCGTCTAGAGGACGAAGTGCTTTGCGTAGATATGCAAAATTTTCACGTCTCTTCGCTATGAATCCCGGAAGTTTTTTGAGTTGAGAGAGTCCCACTGCCGCCTGCATATCCGTCAGCTTCAAATTATATCCGATGTGAGAGTAAATGTATTTATGATCGAAACCGTACGGAAGGCCACCGAGTTTCCATTGGAATCTCTTACCGCAAGAATTGGATGCACCTGGGTTACACCAACAATCGCGACCCCAATCACGGAACGATTCAATAAGGATTTTGAGTTTGGTATTGTTCGTAAAGACGGCTCCACCTTCTCCCATTGTGATGTGATGTGCAGGATAGAAACTGACCGTAGCGATATCACCGAATGTGCCGACGTGTTTTCCTTTATAGGTACTACCAAGCGCGTCACAGCAATCTTCGATCAGCCAGAGTCCGTGCTCCTTGGCAAATGCACTTACCGCATCTAGGTCAAATGGATTGCCGAGCGTGTGTGCGATCATAATCGCCTTCGTTTTGGATGTGAGTGCTGATGCAAGAGCCGTTACATCGATATTGTATGTCGGGATTGTAACATCGAGGAATACGGGTACGAGTTGATTTTGGAAGATGGGATTCACGGTTGTTGGGAAGCCAGACGCAACGGTGATGACTTCATCTCCTGGCTTCAGCTGACGTTCGCCGAGTGTCGGAGATGTCAGCGCCGTCAGCGCGACTAAATTTGCTGACGAACCAGAATTAACGAGTGAACAATGCTTCATACCCACAACATCTGCACACTGTTTTTCGAAACGTGATGCGAAACGTCCAGTCGTCAGCCAAAAATCGAGTCCTGATTCAACGAGATTTTGCATATCCTCTGCATCAAATACTTTTCCAGACGCAGGAATATGCGTCACGCCTGGAAAAAACGTCGATCCAGGGAAAGCCACATCATGATACTGCCTCACAAGCTCCAGAATCTGCTCTTTTAGCTGTTTTTTCTTCTGAATATCCATGAGCATGCACTGTATCGTTTTACATGATCGTTGTCGAGCTAGACGGTGGTTATGTTTGGTTCGTCAGATATTGTAGGTACCACGGAATTGTTTTTTTGAGACCTTCGTGTAGTGAGTGAGATGCTTGCCATCCGAGCATTGTGCGTGCTTTCGTCGATGAGAGGTACTGATCGCGAATTTCGTTACTCACTTGATTGCGAACATCTGGAGACACTCCTGACATGTGCATCAGCTCGGTGATCGCTGAGACGATCTGAAGTACGGTTACGGGGAGAGCGGGTCCTATGTTGAATGATTCTCCGACGACTTCTGATCGATGCATATTCTCTGCGATCACAAGGTACCCATCCACAACATCTTCGACGTACAGATAATCACGGGTAAATTGGCCATCACTTCTGATGATGGGTCGTAGTCCTTTCGAGAGCTCGCGAATCGTCCCGGGGACAATGCGACTCCAATTGAGATCACCAGGACCGTAAATATTCCCACAACGAACGATGCACAGCGGAGTGCCGTACGTGTGATGATAACAGGTCGAAAGGAGATCCATGCAGGATTTACTTACATCGTACGGATGACGTCCTTGCAGTGGCATGTCTTCGGTATACGGGAGAACCGCGCTACTGCCGTACGCTTTATCGCTGGAAGCCACTACCAATCGCTTGACGATCGTTGGACGCAGGCGACAGGCTTCCAGAATATGATACGAACCACGAATATTGGACTCAAAAGTGCCGAGAGGATCATTAATCCCTATGCCAACGATTGCTTGTGCCGCGAGATGAAAAATGCAGTCCGGCTTGGCTTGATCGATCGTTTTCTCGATCAGTGATCGATTTTCGAGGTTCCCGTATGCTATCTTTACCTTCTGCGACATTCCTTCAGTAAAAAAAAGGCTGTCTTTGGGAGTTTCTTGTTGCACAAGTGCGGTGATGTCCGCACCATACACTATCAAACGACGTACTAATGCAGATCCAAGGAGTCCACTTGCTCCTGTGACGAAGACACTCCTTCCTTGCCAGTGGTTTATGGATGGACGACTCATACCTTCCAAGGAGCAGTACCAGATTCCCACATCGATTCGAGGAGTTTTTTCTCTCGAAGTGTATCCATAGGTTGCCAGAAACCGTCATGCTTATACGACATGAGCTCACCTTTTTTTGCAAGATTCTCCAGTGGACCACGTTCCCAGATCGTCTCGTCTTTCTCGATGAACGAGAGAACTTCAGGCTCCAGGACGAAGAATCCTCCGTTGATCCAGCCCTCGCCGGTCTGTGGTTTCTCGACGAATTCGATGACTTTATCACCCTCAGAGATCAGTCCGCCAAATCTTGCGACAGGGCGTACAGCCGACATGGTGGCGAGCTTCTTGTGCTTCTTGTGAAAGGCGAGGAGTGCAGAGAGATCGATATTCGCTACGCCATCACCGTACGTCATCATAAAAGTTTCATTGCCAATCCAGTCCGCAAGACGTTTCAGACGACCGCCTGTCTGTGTATGAATACCGGTATCGACGAGGTGGACAATCCAATCATCACGACGATCTTTATGTGTTTCGATGGTTCCTTGGGCAAGATTGATGGTGAGACCATTCTTCAGATAGTGGTAGTTCAAAAAGTAATTCATGATCATTTCTCCCTTATAGCCACATGCGATGATAAATTCTTTAAATCCATACGCAGCATAGGAGCGCATGATGTGCATCAAAATAGGATACTCGCCAATTTCAACCATTGGTTTTGGCTTCAGGATTGTTTCTTCCTGTAAACGAGTGCCATAACCGCCGGAGAGAATCACTACTTTCATAGATTGCGAAGGTACGCCGGAGTATACCCAGTCAGAGCGTTCGAAGAAAGTTTCATCAGCGTGATTGCTCGATGAAAAGGCATCTGTTAGTATCCCTCTAATGAAAGTGATTGCTGTCATGCCGGCATACAATAGCGAGAAAACTCTCAAGCGTACGTACGATGGAATCCCAAAAGACGCTGTGCAGGAAGTCATCCTCGTCAACAATGCGAGCACTGATCGTACACGCGAAATCGCTGAGAGTATTCCTGGACTCATCGTTATCAACCATGAAGCCAATCGCGGGTACGGTGCAAGTCAAAAAACGTGCTATACCGAAGCCTTGCGTCGTGGTGCAGACGTTGTCGTTATGATTCACTCAGATCTTCAGTACGATCCTAAATATGCTCCCCAAATGGTAGCACCCATCATTGCAGGGGTTTCCGACATGGTTTTTGGATCACGATTCCTGAAGGGTGACCCTCGGAAAGCTGGCATGCATTGGTGGCGTTATGCAGGGAATCGTTTTCTCAGTATCCTCATGACATGGGTCTATGGTGTGCATCTCTCAGAATTCCACTCTGGCTACCGCGCCTACAATCGTAGACTTCTCGAGGCAGTTCCGTTCCAATCTTTTTCGAATGATTTCGCGTTTGATTCAGAAATGATCGCGTATGCGTTGCGTCGAAAATTTCGCATCAGCGAGATTCCTATTCCCACCAGTTATCATGACGAACGATCGTCACTGTCATTCATTGGTTCGGTCAAATTCGGATTAACGACGCTCTATACTTTATTTCCGTGGGTTCGATAATTGATCGGTGTAGATATGAGAACATACACGATCACAGTGATGCATACTTACCACAGAATCTTATACAAAGTTTGCGTCGGAGAGATGGGTGCTTCTTTGACTTGCTGAAGTCTGAGTCGTGAATGAAGGAAGCGGTAGAGCTTCTCATCACGTTGCTCTAAGCTAGGGATATAGAGATACTCTACCTTCAGTTCTTTGAGATATGCATCGAGTGTTCCATTTTCGAGCGCTTCTGCGACCTTCGGATCAATATTCCCAGCGAGGTCTTGGATCTTTACATCACCGAACATGGAGATACGACCATAGTCTCTCACCCCAACAATCGTCTCTGGTGGAAGATTTTCATTAATCCAATCAATAGTTCCCCAAAATATTTTGGCCTGTACAGGATCAGGAGTGCCGACGTAGCTCATGTACTGTGCCCATCGGAAGCGCGAGCAGAGCTGATAGAATTTGTACTGTGTCAGGACAATGGTGCAGAGAATGAGTAAGATGGTGAGGCACTTTTTCGCGTACTCCGATGGAAGACGCCAGAAGAGTGTCGCGACATAGATGAAGAAGATGTGGATAGCCGGATTGATGTATCGAAGTCCATGTAAATCAGCGAAGTACCATTGGTATCCGACAAGGAGTGCGAAGAAGACACCGAGGTACAGAATGGTGATGATGGAGAGGCGCTTCAATTGTTGTTGCATCGATCCGCTCACAAACGCGACGAGCGCAAGTAGCGCACTCCCGCTTGCAAGCGAGATGAGATCTTCCAGTTGGAAGACATTCCACGCGACGATCTTGAGATAGCGAGGAAGCGAGAAGTGCTCGAAGGAAAAATTGTGTTTGCCAAGTTGAAGCATTCTGCGACCGATTTGATTCCCCGGGAACGGAGATCCTGTCTGGATCAATTGCCATATCATGAATATCCCAAAGCACACTCCGGCGATCGCAAGAATTCCGAGGAGACTGTTGAGGTGATGATGTCTCTCGCTACGCGGTGCGATCCAGTATTCCCAGCACTTCATACATACGATACTTCCGATAATGAAGATTCCATCGCCACGGGTCATCACTGCGAGTCCGAGAGCCAGTCCTGTGACACACCCCCAGGCTAATGAAGACCAATTCTTGGGTCTGCCGACGTCGAGTGCGCAGGCAATGCTGAGAAGCACGAGGAACGTGAAGAGCGCTGTGTCCATGCCATTCATGGCATTGAAAAAGGCATTTCCTGAGAAGGTTGCGAGGAGGAATGCTGTCCAGGCAATACGTCGATCTTTTGTTACTTTCTCTGCAATCATAAAGACAACGATGCAAGCGAGAGCTCCTAGGAGTGCCGAGAGGATCAGTGTTGCTTTGATTGCCCCATCTTGCCCAAAGAGCATATGGGTGATGGATGAGAGGTAGATCCAGAGAAAGGGTGCACCAGTTGTACTGTGGATGCCATCAAGAGAGAAACCTAGGCCATGACCGAGATTCTCAGCCACTTTCATTTCGATGAAGCTGTCATCAATGATCCAGAGCATGCTTGCAAGTCCACGGATGGATGTGGCGATCAAGAAACTAGATTTCAGAATGAAGACAACAGCAGTGATGATCACGACGGGAATGAGTGAATTTTTTTCTTGTCTCTTTTTCCAAAAATGAAGCATAGTGAGTACACTGTACAACAGAGAAAGAATAAATTCCAAAATGTCTCCAATCTCTAGGAATGTGAATTTCGGAAATTGGAATGCAAGAGTTTCTTATTTTTTCATTATTGCTGTTGCATACACACCTTCAATCTTCGTCGTTGCGATGGGAGTTGTATGGCTCATCGCCCACTCTCGACATGCAGAACGATCGATTCGTTTTTTTCGATGATATGTACTAACACTGTTGCCACTTCCTCTGCATCGTTAGGATGGCAGATATAGCCCAATACGCCGTTTTCGATGGCTTTAAGAGAACCTCCGGGCGTAGGTCCAATACAAGGGATCCCTCGGGCAGCTGTCCCCAAGAATCCAAGGACAAATCCCTCAAAGTGTTGCCCTTCCTCAAGTGAGAGAAGGAGAAAAACGTCAGCATGTTGGTACGCTTTTTGAAGTTCTTCTTCTGAAATTATTCCTCGGATGCGCACAGCATCATGAAGACCCGATTGCTCGACTTCTTTCTGTAATTCGTTGACATAGTCCGTATCAGAGGTTGAGCCAATGATATCGTAGGAGAAGGGTCGAGCACTTTTTTCTTTCAATACTTTGAGAGCACGAATGGACTCCGTGATAAACGCATCGCCACCGGAGGATGGAAGACAGGCTTGCGTATCGCCTACTATTACGATGCACGTTTCTACGGGAAGCAGTTGGTACTGATGCTGATATAGAGGCAGGACTTGTGCGTCATCGTATCGATTTTACCTTGCTGAAGATGGACGTTCGCGTGCTTTTCAGATGTATAAAGAGGTGCCGAAGATCACTGGTCAGGGAATATTCGTGTTTCTACTCAGAGAAAATAGTTACAGACCATCATATTTCTAAAGGTGTTGAGTAAGCGTTTGATGGAGGGTATTCCATTGCATCACCGTTCGAAACATCTGTGGGTCTGGACAGCTCTAGTAGTATGCAATATTGATGATGCTGGTGAGGGATGTAGATGTTTTTTTGTATGATCTAGCAATCGTGGTATCGTACTTGATGAACAATGGAAAAGAAGCAAGAACACGCATGGCTTCGAGAACTCGTCCTTGCAGTCAATGAGTTGTTTCATAACATAGAAGGAGAACGATACATTGGTGTACATCCTGAGATATTTGTGGATGAGCCACGTCGTTGGAAGAGGCATCTACAGGCTTTCATTCACCATCAAGACGAGAAGAGGGTATTTTTGGATCTAGGTTCTGGGACAGGTTTTGTGGGGGGCAACTGGAGACTGTTCTCAATAATAATGATAGCATTATTTATGCAGACCTTTCTGAAACAATGTTAAAAATTGCGACGAGTACATTGCGCAAGCGATTCCCACACGTGCATATTGACGGTATAAAGTTAACAGATGAAATACTCCCTTTTGCCGATGCATCTATTGATGTCGTCACTATGAATTCAGCTTTGCATCACATTCCGAATCCTCAACTGATTCTCCTAGAAATAGCTCGCATCCTTCGTCCAGGCGGTCTCCTCTTCATTGGTCATGAGCCGAACATTCGTTTCGTGAAGCAAATATTTTTTACGGTGCATGCATCACTGATCCATGCACTCACTCCAAAGCGCATCATTGTAAAAATATGTCGATTTCTACATCTTTTTAGACCTACAGATACCCAACAGTTGGATCATGTGACACTGCAAGTGAACGAGCAATTGAAGAAATCGGGGATGATCGTAGAGTCACTTACAAAAGGGGAGATAGCACAATTGGTTGATATCCATTCTCCTGCTGCTGGTGGAGCATGGCGTGAAGTGGGATTTGACCCTTGGAATCTCCCAAGAGAGGCCAACGGCTCATTTTCACTTGAAAAAGTTGAAACGTACAATCATCTAGGGAAAATTAGCGGACGCTACCGATGGCTCAGATTATATGAAAAATTTCTGCAATATGTCGCACCCCGATCAGGCTCATCTTTTTTCCTCGTTGCCCAAAAACGATCTGTTACACTACCATCTTAATTTCGATTGTATTTTCTCTTAGGTAAGCTTAGAGAATTGATACTATTTTCTTCTACTGCTGACTTCCATGCATATAACGTTATTGGCACAGAATCTTGAAGGAAAGGATGGATGGAGTCGTTATGCGAGAGATCTTTCGCAGGCGCTATCTTCTTGTGGTCACACGGTTACCGCACTCGTCGAGACGAAAAGTGGTGAAGTAGAGTGGTGCAAACAAATCACCTGCCTTCTTTCACCTCTCCATTGCTTGAGTATTCCAGGAATTATCCTGCAATCCTGGAAGCTGTGGTGTATACTTCGGCGAGAGAAAACGGATGTCATCCATGTTATTTGTGAGCCGTATGCTCTTCCTCTTGCCATCATACAAAAAAAATGGAGTGTGATCATTACGATTCATGGATCGTATGCAGTTGTCCCATTCAAATTCAGTAGAGCATGCCGGATATTGACACAGCGTGCATTCCGTTTAGCAGCTGGCATTATTGCAGTCAGTCAATTCACAAAAAACTTTCTGAAGTCCCATGAACCTGCTCTGTTCGACTCAGCGCGACTCGAAGAAAAAGTATCTGTTATTCATAATGCGATCGTCATTGGATCGAACATACGTTTTATTGATCGACCGATGAAGGGAGAAGCGAAGTACATCATTGGCGTTGGAGCAGTGAAGAAGCGGAAAGGTTATGTACAAGTTATGCACGCACTGGCGTCATTCAAAAAGAGCTCAGGGCAACCCTTTTGTTATGACATCATCGGATCCATTGATGACCAAAAGTATCTTGCAGAATTACAAGCAGTTATAGTGTCTCTTGGATTGAATGAAGAGGTGCGCATTCGGGGCGTACTCTCTGATGAGGAGCTCTCTGATGCGTATGAGCACGCAGATCTCTTTCTTCTACTTTCGCTTGCAGAGGGTACACATGTTGAAGGATTTGTACTCGCTTTTCTTGAAGCAGCAGCACGAGGAGTGCCATGCGTTGGTCCAGCGACAGGAGGATGTCCAGAAGCTATTGATGACGGAAAAACCGGTTACATCTGTGATCCATACGATTGCCTTGCAGTGTCAAAAGCGATGACTGAGATTCTGTACAAGAATGTCATAGATCGGAAAGTGTGTCGTCGATGGGCGGAGGAGCATGACATTCAAAGAATGATACAAGGTATAGAATCTTTGTATGAATCAGCACAGAGCAGTCATTGACAGGTTTCCTGAAGTTTCCGACACATCTCTCTAGTGATGCTATGATTGTTGTGTGCATATTCTCCTCCTCAATGATGATTTCCCGCTCTTTGGCGGGAAGAGCAGTGTCGCTTTCATCGTCGATGATCTTCGTCGTGAGTACGTGCGTCGCGGGCACGATGTCACGGTGCTGTCGTCCCATCGCGTCGAGCATTCTTCAGACGTTCTGCGGAACGACGGCTGTGTCAGTATCCCTGTGTCGTATCGCCCGTCACTGCGTCAGTACCACTGTATGTACTCACCGGCGACGTCTCGGCATCTCCATCGCGAGATCGCTACGCTCCGTCCCGATATCGTTCATGCGCACAACCTCCACGTCTTCCTCACGTACGACGCTCTGCGCATTGCCTCCCTGTACGCACCCCGCGTCTACGTGACACTCCACGATGTGATGAGCTTCGCATACTGGCGCTTGCACACAGAGCGTTATTTGTCTCCCACGCGTGATGCACGACTATCATTCTTCGATCACTGGCATTCCGCAGGTATCCAGTACAATCCTCTGCGCAATTGGTGGATCCGTCGTCTGTTCTCTCATTCCACCGATCGAGTGTTCGCCGTGAGTCACGCACTCAAGGATGCGCTCGAGCAGAATGCCATCTCGAATGTGCATGTCGTGCATAATGGGATTGATCTCGATCGATGGATCGCTCCCTCTGCGCGCGAGAAGGATGACTTTGTCCGTCGACACGGCATTCTTGGGAAGAAGGTAATCCTCTTCGGCGGACGACTGAGTATCGACAAAGGTTCGACACCTATTCTGCGTTCACTCCACGTACTTCGAAAAGAATTTCCTGATCTTGTTCTCCTCATCGTAGGAGATAGAGGACCGTGGGATGACATGCTAAGGGCTAGTGGTGTACCTCAGGACATCGTCGAGAACTGTCGACTGACCGGTTGGCTTGATCGTACTGATGTTCGCACGGCATTCTTTTCATCGACGATTGTGACTACGCCTTCACTCTGTCTCGACTGTTTCCCATCGATCAACATAGAAGCGATGGCGACTGGATTACCTATCGTTGGAACGATTTTTGGTGGTACACCAGAAGCAATCGAGCATGGTCAGACAGGTTTCGTGTGTGATCCACGTCGGAGTGAAGAGTACATAGGATATCTGCGCACACTGCTCATGGACGAGACACTGCGTGTACGCATGGGCACGGAAGCACGCAAGCGCGTTGCATCACTCTTCACGGTGCAGACTCAGGCAGATGCGTACCTCCGTTGGTACGACGCTCAACGATAGGCTTCTATTTAGAGTGAGCGCTCCTGTCGCTTGAGTAATCGTTGAAAGATGTAGAACGTGAGGAGGAGAGGAGTCGTGATGCCGATGGCGTACGTGAGGACAAACGCTGTGGATGGCGAGAAGACGCGGACGAAGAGGAAGAGAGCGGGAATCATAAGAATCCAATTCAGGATTCCTCCTGCGATTGAATACTGCATGCGACGGTACAATCGTAACAGTGAGGAATTTGCGATACAGAATGAGTTGAGAATCAAAATGAGAAGCAACCACAGCGTCATCGGTATTGCACTCCAGTACTCCGCTCCATAGAACCAGT
>CAZDQZ010000032.1:0-3517 GCA_964507835.1 uncultured Candidatus Peribacteria bacterium
AGGGTACCGAAGGCGCTCGCCATCATTCATCCGCTTTTGCCTGCGCCATTCCCCAATCCCTCTCTCTGCGGATCAGGCGTGGCACTCATGCTCGTACGCGCTTTGGAGCATGGCAAACGGTGGGACGGTATAGAACGTGATCTCGTGCTCGCGACCATCGGTACCATCGGTGACGTCGTACCACTTACGGGTGAGAATCGCACGCTCGTCCTCTCGGGTCTGAAGCAGATTGCCAAGCTCCCGCCATCGCCTCTCAAAGATTTTTTCGATGCTGTGTGTCCGAAGGGCAGTGTCACGAGTACGGACATCGCATTTCGCATCGTCCCACGGATCAATGCAGCAGGTCGCATGGCGCATCCAGAGATCGCTCTTGATGCTTTGATGTCGGGTGGGATTTCTCTCGATCGTCTGCACGCACTGAATGCAGAACGTCAAACATTTGTCGAAGAGCTGATGGAGTCCGCACACGCACTCATCGATCCATCACATGATTTTCTCACTGTGTTCTCCGACACATTCACCTCAGGCACGGTGGGGCTCATCGCAGGGAAGCTCACCGAGATGCACGGCAAGCCGAGCATCGTTGGAGCGATCCAAGGAGAGAAGGTCGTGTCCTCCCTCCGCAGTGTCGACGGTGCGGATGTCTCTCTCTGTTTAGCACATTCTGCTGTCGCTCCACACTTACTCAGTTTCGGTGGCCACGCGCAGGCGGCAGGATGCACGTTTACGATGACCAATGTTGATACAGTGAGATCAGGGCTTCAGAAAGCGCTCCGTGAGCAGTGTGGAGAGAGAGAATTTTTACCAACTCTTTCCATCGATGCAGAGCTTGCTTCGTCTCCCCTCACGATTGCGTTTGCGAAATCCCTCCTCACACTCATGCCGTTTGGAGCCGGGAATAAGGAGCCAACATTTCTTCTGCAGAGAAAAAAACTCGTGGATCTCCGCGCTATCGGGGACGAAGGCTCTCACATCTCCTGTCGCATCGATGGCGTGAAGGCAGTTGGTTTCCGCTTTGGATCGTATCTCGACAAACTTTCATCGATGCCGATTGTTGATCTTGTTTGTCGTGTCAGTGTGAATGCGTGGAATGGTCGCGAGGATATTCAGCTCATGATCGAGGACATGCGGGAGAGTGCCTAGTTTGCAGATTGCGAATGCATACATCTCATCCTTCTTACTTATTCATAAAGGTTTTCTCTCTCCCTTTTTGGGAGAGAGATGTCACCGCAGTGACAGAGTGAGGAGAGTTCAGGAAAAAAGAATCAATACAAACCTACACTCTACTCACTACCATCTACTCGCTACACCGGGATCAGTTCCCCTTCCATTTGAAACACTTCATTGAGCGGAGCCTGGAGGGCGGTAGCGATCTTGAAGGCGAGGAGCACGGATGGATTCGTTGCACCACGTTCGATGCTCATGACCGTCTGACGGCTGACGCCTACGCGAAGAGCGAGCTCTTCTTGGGTCATGCCACGCTCGAAGCGGAGACGGCGGATATTATTGACGAGGACGACGGAGGACATTGGCGGTACGGGGGAAGTGACGTCGGAGGTGACGTGCACAGTGGGTGCGATTGTACGTCTCTCATGAACCAAAACAAGTCGTTTCGGTTGACCCGTTTCCACCTCGGATGTGCAGTATAGTTAACCCTCCTCGATTCGTGATCATCTCATAATGTCAATTTTTTTCCAGAGCGAGTCTTTGCGCAGGTGGAAGCCGATTCGGTACGATACTCCAAATGATTCCATCTCCTTTCCACGGCATCTTTTCCTCATTCAGTTCGAATGATGATGAGCAGGGACTCTCGATGCTGAAGTCTGCAACGACGAAAGCACATGGACATTCTGCGTCTGAAGTGACGCCACCACCAGTCGCACAGAAAAAATTACCGAAGCACGTTCCATCACCCTCCTCATCGTCGCGACCCGCCGGTGTTGGACAAGTCGCTCTCGATATTTTTGAGTTTGAGAATTACTACATTTTGAAGGCTCCGATTGCCGGCGTGAAGCTGAGTGATCTCGACATCGAGGTGAATGACAATGTCATCACCGTTCGCGGGTCACGGAAGCAGACGGACAATGTCCCTGAGGGCATGTACTACTTGAAGGAGTGCTTCTGGGGAGACTTCGAGCGCTCGGTCACACTCCCGTGCAGTATCGATCCCAGGAAAGTGAAGGCGACCTTCAACAAAGAAAATATCCTGAAGATCATCATCCCGAAGGAAGAGCGCGTGAAGATCATTCGGATTAGTGAGTAAAAATTTACCACTTTTTAGTGTCGCCTTTGGACAGTGTCGTCACGCAGTCGATGAACATGAGCGGTATGAAAGCACTCTGTTCGACGAGCCCCGCGGGGGGCGGGGCGAGGAGTTGTGCTTTCAGCTCATGTGAGTCGTTCTGCGTAGACACTGTCCAACAAGCGACGATTTTTTTCTCCATTTTTTTCTAAAAAAAATGGACTGTATTCATTGAGTTTATGGAACAGTGATTCGTCTATGTATTCTTTTGACTTTTCACGCTCTTTCCCTGTTCAATACTCATCCTTTCTCCATCTCACTATGCGTCGCCTTCTCCCCCTCCTCTTCATTACCTTCTTGCTCTCGGCGTGCAACGGAGAATCTGAACAGGCACGCAAGGATTACGCACTCGCTCAGCAGTACAGCCAAGGAGCGGGTGTTGAGAAGAACCCCGGGAAAGCATTTGAGTTCCTCGTGAAGGCATCGGATGAAGGAAGTGCAAAGGCTGCACTCGACCTTGGGTATCTGTACCTCCAAGGGGCTGGGGTAACGAAAGACACAGTGAAGGCGATACAGTACTTTCAGCTCTCTGCGAAGCGCGGAAATGCAGATGCTTCCTACAATCTTGGGCTTGCGTACGTGCATGGCGATGGCGTAACGAAGGATTTGAAAAAGGCCGCAACATGGTTTACACAATCGGCACTTCTGGATGATGCAGGCGCACAGTTCAATCTTGGTCTTATGTATTTGAATGGTGAAGGAGTCGTCAAAAATCCTATCACCGCGTACGCGTGGTTCACATTAGCATCCGAGAAAGATTACCAAGGAGCGAAGGGCATTTTGAGTATTGCTGAGAGTGAAATAACCCCTGACCAAGCGCTGGAAGCACAGCAGGCTATCGACAAGCTTCGTCGGACGATTAAAGCACCAGCGCAAAAGTAACAGAGACGCATCGCTCTGTATTCATACTAGATACTCTATACGAGATACGAGATACTTCTCGCGTGCGCGTCCTCCTCATCGACAACATCGATTCCTTCACATGGAATCTGGCACAACTCATTCTGTCGCTCGGTGCCGAGTGTCAGGTGATGCGCAAGGATGCTTGTGCGCTTGATGATGTCCTCAAGTACGCACCAGATCGCATCGTGCTCTCTCCAGGGCCGGGGCATCCACGAGATGCCGGGCTATCGCGTGCAGTGATAGAAGGTATCCGTGATGGCGTGATGCATATTCCGACTCTCGGCGTGTGTCTCGGGCACCAGTGCATGGGGC
>CAZDQZ010000032.1:3617-11670 GCA_964507835.1 uncultured Candidatus Peribacteria bacterium
GTTGGTGTGCAGTTTCATCCGGAATCATTCATGACAGAACACGGCGAAAAGCTCATGAAAAATTTCCTCTCGTTTTCATGAAAAATATTCATACGATTTCTCTCCCCGGCTTCCATCCTCTCTGTTTCTTTCAGAAGCTAGGGCTCGACGAGCGTCGCCCTGCATTCTTCACGAGTGATAGATGGACGATCCTCGCGTGGAATCCGATCAAGACTATTGTAGGAGATGACCTTTCTGCACTTCAGGATCTCAAAAAATCGATGTCGAAACGTCGTCATGCTTCAGGTACAAACCTGCCGTTTGTCGGCGGTGCTCTCGGTTATGTTTCGTACTCGGCGACGCTACGATCGCTTGGAATGTCGTCCCAGCATCAGAAAATTTTTTGTGGGCCTGATGTGGTGGCGCACGTGTACGACTCCGCTCTCCTCTTCGATGGCGAAAAGGTTGTCGTTGTCGGTACTGCAAAATTTGTACAGAGCGTTCTCGCTATTCATGTACGGCCATATGTCGCTCCAGTGGCGGACTTTCTCGCGTGGTCACCATCGATGACAAAGACAGAGTACGCGCAGGCATTCCGTCGCATAAAGAAAGGAATTCTGCAGGGAGACTTCTACCAGCTGAATTTGTCGTATCAATTGCAGTCGAATATTGGAGCGTCACCCAAGAGTCTCTTCACGAGGTTTGCGTACCATAATCCTGCATCGGCCATGGCGTACATCGAGTACGAAGACTCTGCGATTCTCTCGATGTCCCCCGAGCGCTTCGTGACGATCGATCGCAGTACGATCAGGACGGAGCCGATCAAAGGAACACGGTCTAGGGGGCGTAAAGACGCTGAAGACAAACGATTGAAAGAAGATCTCCTGAAAGATCCCAAAGAATCAGCAGAACTCTCTATGATCGTCGATCTCCTCCGCAATGACATTGGCAAAGTTTCAGCTCCAGGATCAGTGCGCGTGTCTGGCCATCGGCTCCTTCAGAAGAATTCATCCGTGTGGCACACGTATTCGGTGATCGAGGGCACGCTTGCTCCATCACTGCATCCACTCGATGCATATACATCGATGCTCCCAGGAGGCTCGGTCACGGGGTGTCCGAAGATTTCTGCCATCGAAGAAATTGATCGACGGGAAAACACTGCGCGAGGCCCGTACTGTGGATCCTTGTTTCTGCTCTCGGATGCGGGATTCTTCGATAGTTCGATTCTCATTCGTACTGTCGCGCAGAGCGGGAAGAGACTCGCGTTCGGCGTGGGTGGAGGCATCGTCCATGATTCCATTCTTCAGCGAGAATTCGATGAAACTCTGCAGAAAGCAGAGCGTATTTTTACCCTTCCATCGCAGAGAACATGGATCAATGGGAAAGAAGTTTTCGATGATCCACGACTGCGATTCCTGGATCCATCGCATCGATTGTCGCATGGCGTTTTCGAAACGATGCGTAGTGATGGAGGACGTATCGACGATCTTTCTGCGCATCTCGATCGTCTCGAGCGATCTGCAGACATACTGACATTGAAGCTTCCTATATCACGGCAGAGGATCCTAGCGATGATGCGTTCGTGTCTACAATCACTACGTCGCACATCTGCACTTCGCTGGAAAATCGTCTGCACGGAGACGGATGTCATTATCGAATGCGCGCCACTTGTTCTTGATCCATCTCACGTTTTTGGAGTATCAGCGACGGTGACGCACCTCGATCGACGCGTGCCACTAGCGAAAGCACTTCCGTACCATCGTGAGCGGAAAGCGCATACAGACGCCATGAAACAAGGTTTCGCCGAAGCTATACTTGTGAAGAAAGATGGCACTATTACGGAAGGCGCGTACTCCAATATTTTCTGGGTCATCGATGGGATATTGCATACAAAGAAAGACGGCGTGCTCCCTGGGATCACACGAGCGAAGGTGCTGAGGCTTGCGAAGAAATTTGGCATAGAATTTTCTTTCGCCGAAATTACTCCGACACAATTATGTCGCGCGGATGAGGTGTTCATGACGAAGTCACTTACGGGTATCACGCCGATTACCCAGATCGATGCGAAGAAGATTGGGAAGGGAGAGGTGGGGAGGGTGACGGAGAGAATGCTTCGCGCCCTCTCCCCGTCACTCGCTCCACTCGTGCCACCCCTCTCCCATCGGTAGAGGGGAAGGGGGACGAGAGTGAAGGGATGATCTTTAGATAGGGAGCACGATGCTTCGTGCGTTTGACAATCAATCCTTCTTCTCGACCGCGGGAAGCATCCCGCTCCCATTGGATGTAATTACCTTCTTCTCACCTCCCTGGCCTACCTTACTTTTCTTACCTCCCTTACCTCCTTTACTTCCCTTACCTGCCTCCCTTCCCCTACACTCTCCCTCACATGAAGCTCACCCAAGCCATCCTCCCCGTCGCAGGCTACGGCACACGGTTCCTCCCGTGGACGAAGGTCGTCCCCAAGGAGCTCCTCCCGATCGGCAACAAGCCCATCATTGCACTTCTCGTCGATGAGTGTATGAGCATCGGCATCAAGGATATTTGTTTCGTCATCAGCAGAGGCAAGGAAGCCATCCCGCAGTATTTTTACGCACAACCTCAGCTGGAGCGCGAGCTCGATCGTCGAGGAAAATCACATCTTCTAGCAGAGCTGACACGCTACAACGAGGTGAATTTCCGCGTGGCGTACCAGGACGAGATGAAGGGGGATGGTCATGCCATCCTGCAGGCGAGGGATTGGATCGCGTCAGACATGCTTGCGATTCTCTACGGAGATGATCTCATCAAGGGCGACAAGAATGGCTTAGAGCAGATCCTCGGTGCATGGAAGAAGCTGAAGCCAAAGAAGGATACTGCGATGTTATGTTTAGAAGACGTGGAGCGAAAACTTGTCAGTAAGTACGGTATCGTCGACATCGTCCCCGATAAGCACGCAGACAGAATGCACAAGGTCCAGGGTTTGGTGGAAAAACCTCAGCCAGATGATGCGCCGAGCACACTTGGCATCATCGGGAAATACCTCGTGCCTCGCTCGACGATCGCAGAGCTCGAGAAAGTGGAGAGCAGTCACCTCGACAAAGAAATTCGTCTCATCGATGCGCTGAAGGCACAGCTCAAGGCAAAGAAGATCGATATCTACGGCTACGAAATCGAGGGGCAGAGATTTGATACGGGTACCCCTGCAGGGTACAGAGATGCAGTGGCGGCGCTGGGGTAGTATTGACAGAAATTATAATTTTGTATTAATATACTTTTTGCATGATCAATAATGCAGAAGAACTTACAGGGCATATTCGTTATATTCAATCGCATCTGAAATGTGCCTCAGATACTGAGTTGAATGAAATTGACATACGGGTTGTGGCTTCGGATATAGCATGGCAGGTGTGCATAGCAATGAAAGGCAAATTCTCTCATAGCTTTAGGATACCACCAGAGTTGATGCCTGAGGCTCTTTTTAAGTCTCGTCATCGACTTGCTCGGAAAGTTTCACCCTATGTAAGCAGGGTGAATGCAGTTTCTCCTATGGAAGCCGAAAATTTTGATGATTTTGATGTTGAATCTGAGCTTCCAAGCGTCTCAGAGCGATTGCAATACATACGAAATACCATTGCTTATTTGGCAGTATATATTGTGTTTACTCCTAAGACAGAAATTACGATTGCAGATGGTTTTTGGAAGCAAATTGATCAAGAATTCTCACAATTTGACGCATGAGAAATTTGTTGATTCTTTGCGCTGGATCTTGAGAACATTGTAATAGTACGTGGCTCGTACCGACCTCGTCATATGTCTCACCACCTTCCACCCTCAGATCTCCCTCCACCACCCGATGTATCTACTGTCGAGGGTGAGGAAATTTTTCATCACCTTTCCTCGTATTACGATCACCTTGGTATTGATACTGGGGAACCTATTCAGGGTACACAATCTTTTATTGCCTCCGAAATGCAGTTGCTTTTCTTGGCTTGTCGTCGATGTGCAAAAAATGATATGTGGCTCAAGGAAAGACTCGGAATCGCGTATCGCCAATTGACCATTGCTCGACTTCTGGCGGAGGGCGCATTGATTGATGTTGCAGATGAGAGCGATGCACTTCGAAGCTTAGCAAAAAATTTGCGATATAAAGTTCATCAATTTTTGATTGAACAGCTCCTTCCTTCGCTTTCTGATGTTAGAACAGTTCCTGCTTTTACCCCCACTCGTTTAGCCGAGGGCAGTGAAGTCATGAGAATTGTTTGTTAGAATTACATTTACGCAATCTCTCGCCTCAGCAGTTCGATCTCATCACGTAGATCCGCCGCCTTCTCGAACTCCATATTTTCAGCGGCAAGTTCCATCTGCGCATTCAGCTCTTCGATGAGGCGCTTCTTCTCATCCTTCGGGATTTTCTGATGATCGTACTTCTTCCTTCCGAGCTTCTGCTTGCTGTGTTCCTCCGCGATGTCTTTGATCGCTTTGATGATGGTCTGTGGCGTGATGCCATGTTTGACGTTGTACGCTTCTTGGATCGCACGCCTGCGGTTCGTCTCGTCGATGGCTCCCTGCATCGCAGGAGTGATCGTATCGGCGTAGAGCGTTACCCTGCCGTTGATATTGCGTGCGGCACGTCCGATCGTTTGAATCAGTGCATCGCGTGACCTCAGGAATCCTTGCTTATCGGCATCCAGGATCGCGATGAAGCTGACTTCTGGGAGGTCCAATCCTTCCCTGAGCAGGTTGATACCCACGAGCACATCGATGTCGCCTGCGCGCAATTGTCGGAGTATTTCCACGCGTTCCATCGTCTCGATGTCGCTGTGCAGGTACCGGACACTGAGGTCGAGATCCTGGAAGTACTTGGCTAAGTCCTCCGCACTCTTTTTCGTAAGAGCCGTCACGAGCACGCGCTCGCCACGCTTCATCGTGGTGCCGATCTCGCGCACCAAGTGATCGATCTGATTCTTCTTCGGCTGGACTTCGACAATCGGATCGAGGAGGCCGGTGGGACGAATGATCTGCTCGACGATATTTTTCTTCTCGGTGTTCTTGTATTCGTATGGGCCTGGGGTCGCTGAGACGTAGACGGCCTGTGGGATGCGTCCTTCGAATTCGTCGAACTTCAGCGGACGGTTATCGAGCGCGCTTGGGAGGCGGAAGCCGTAGTCGATGAGTGTCTTCTTGCGTTGCAGATTTCCCTCGTACATTCCGCCGATCTGCGGGAGGCTGATGTGCGATTCATCGACGAAGACGAGTGAGTCATCGGGAAAGTAGTCGAGCAGAGTCTCAGGTGGCATGCCTGGCTCACGGCTACTCAAGTACCGCACGTAGTTCTCGATGCCTGAGCAGTGACCGGTTTCACGGAGCATCTCTAGGTCATATTCCGTGCGCTGACGGATGCGCTCCGCTTTCGCAAGCTCGCCCATTTTTAGGAGCTCTTTCTCTCGTTCGTCGAGATCGCGCTTGATCCATTCGACTGCTTTGTCGATCTTCTCTTTCGTCGTCACGTTGTGCGCCGCAGGGAAAATGATTACTTCGTTCATGTCCGCGAGGAGTTCGCCCGTGAAGCTGTCCACTTCTTGGATCACCTCGATCTCATCGAATGGCATTTCGATCCTGATCACCGTGTCGCCACTCGGAGGGAAGATCTCGATCGTGTCACCGAGCACGTGGAACATGCCTTGTTTGAAACTCATGCTACTTCGCTTGTACTGGATGTCGGTGAGAAGGCGGAGCAGTCTCTGGCGCTGAAATGGCATGCCTCGCTTCAGCGTGAGTGCCAAGGATTCGTAATCTTGCACATCACCAAGGCCGTAGATGCACGAGACAGACGAGACGATGAGCACGTCTCTGCGTGTCAGCAGATTATGCGTGGCGGCGTGACGAAACTTCGCGATTTCTTCATTGATGCTCGCGTCCTTCTCGATGTACGTATCAGTCGTCGGCAGATACGCCTCCGGCTGGTAGTAGTCGTAGTAACTGACGAAGTAGCTGACCGCATTCTCGGGGAAGAATTGCTGAAACTCACTGCAGAGCTGAGCAGCGAGTGTCTTGTTGTGTGCCAGCACGAGCGTTGGCTTCTGCACCTTTTGAATGATGTTTGCCATCGTGAACGTCTTTCCGGTACCCGTTGCTCCGAGGAGTGTCTGGTGCCTCTCGCCTCGCTCCACGCCTGCGATCAAGTGTTTGATCGCCTCGGGCTGATCACCCTTTGGACTGTAGGGTGCTGTGAGCTTGAAGGGAATGTTTTTGACTGCCAATGGTTGCTTCTTTTCGTCTGCCATGAGTCGGGAGAGTGTACAGGAAGGGCACGGCGAAAGAAAGGGTTGGCTGGACGAAGGGTATCGTTTCGATTCCTCTAATCAACCTGCATTGCTCCTAGTATATCTTCGAAAGTTTTGCGGGTTTCACGTGTATCTACGCCATGAGCACGATCGCCCCCGAATTCTTCCTGCATTACACGCCTTCCTTCGATGTCATCTGACACATCAATAGGGTCTTGCGTCTTATGATCGTCTACTCCTGCGACTTCTTCAAATCTATCAGTCATATTGTGTGGGGAATTAGTAGTACATTACTATTAAACAATTTCGAGTCAAGGAATTGGATTGAGAGCGCTGGATTCATGCACTTGTTCTATCAATCGATGGAACGCGTTTCTCCTTTTTCTACTCACAAAATGTGATGTTCTATACCTCAGAAAATCAGAGCGGGCACTGCGCCCATGGAGAGGGAAGGGCATCATTGAATAATGTTCTCTTCGTCGCCCCTTATCCCCATGCTACTATTTCCTCATGATCGACCTCGACCTCGTCCGGAAGAACCCGGAGCTCTATCAGTCCACCTGCAAGAATAAGAACATCAAGATCGATATTCAGGCATTTCTCAAGCTTGATGCAGAGCGCAAGATTCTTGTGTCGAGCGTGCAGGCACAGCAGACAGAGCGCAATGCGGTGAGCAAGAAAGTCCCGACGATCAAAGAGAAGGCAGAGAAAGAGAAGATCATTGCAGAGATGAAGGTGCTCGGCGAGAAACTGAAGAATGAAGAAGCGAAGCTCGCCGACATCGACAAGCAGTGGACTGCGTTTCAGTTACAGCTTCCGTCTGTACCGCTTGACTCTGTGCCTGTGGGAAAAGATGACACAGAAAACGTTGAGCGCAGAAAAGTTGGTACGATTCCAACATTTGATTTCGAGCCCAAAGATCACGTCGCTCTGGGAGAGGCTCTCGATATCATCGATATTCCGCGTGGTGTGAAGATTGCAGGATCGAGAAGTTATTTCCTGAAGGGCGATGGAGCCCGTCTCGAGCTTGCGGTCCTGCAGTTCACGATCGATCTCCTCACGAAGCGTGGCTTCACGCTCTTCACGCCTCCGCTCATGGCGAATTACTCTGCTATGATGGGTACGAGTTATTTTCCTGGTGGCGAGGAGCAGGCATACGCCGTCGGTGTCGATCGTACGCCGGAGATGGGTCTAGGGGAGAAAGAGGCGAAGCAGATCGAGTCTGATAAGTACTACCTGATCGGCACATCAGAAGTGGCGGTGGCGAGCTATCACAGTGGCGAGACATTCAAGGCATCGGAGCTCCCAAAGAAGTATGCGGGCCTCAGCAACTGTTTCCGTCGCGAGGCAGGGACGTACGGCAAGGACGCACACGGGCTCTACCGCATTCACCAGTTCCAGAAAGTCGAACAGGTGATCATCTGCGAGAACGATCCGGAGGTGAGTGCGAAGCTTCATGCAGAGATTCTGCAGAACGCAGAAGATGTTTTGCAGGCGCTCAAGCTCCCCTACCGCGTCGTCGATGTGTGCACGGGTGATATGGGCAGAGGGCAGGTCTACAAGAACGACATCGAGACGTGGATGCCAAGCAGAAAAGGCTACGGCGAGACGCATAGCTGTTCGACATTCTACGAGTTCCAGGCTCGTCGCCTTGGCATTAAGTACGAGGCGTCTGATGGTACAAAGAAATTTGTGCACACACTCAATAACACGTGCATTGCTTCCCCGCGTATTTTGATCCCGATTCTGGAAATCTATCAGAACAAGGATGGATCGGTCACGGTTCCAGACGTATTACAACACTATATGGG
>CAZDQZ010000033.1:0-11623 GCA_964507835.1 uncultured Candidatus Peribacteria bacterium
AAAAAATGTTTGAAGGCTCATCAACGAAGCTTGCGCTTCATGCCGAGCGAGACTGCAGTCGAGCGAGTTCTGAAGCGCACAGCGCTTTCTTGGTTACTTCTTTGTCGCGCCTGACAAAGAAGTAACACTCGTTTTGTAGGACAAAGAAAAGTATAGATGAAAAGTAAACTGCATAAGGAAAAAAGTATATTTCATAAAAAATATTAAAAAATATCTTTCACATTTATCAATATTTTTCATTTGCCATCTTTCATCCTAGGTGTACGATCGTCCACAGAGTCCGTTGATGTGCGCTGTCTTGGCGCCAAGATCACTGCACCACCGCGCGACCTCCTTTACTCCCATTCCCCCCATAGAGATGTTCTCTCTCAATAGAATCGACATCATCGGCTACCAGACACAACCTGTCACGATCAGAAAGACGCCCAGCGGAGCGAGCGTCACTGATTTGAATATCGTTGCGCCATACTCATTCCAGTCACAGAAAGGTGAGATGGTCACCGGCAAGAGCTTCCACACCGTCACCCTCTGGGGTGCGATTGCTGATATCGCCGGACAGTACGTCAGGCCCGGCTCACAGCTCTTCGTCTCCGGCAGACTGCAGACCGACAGTTGGGAAGACACCGAGAGCAAGGAAAAGAAGTCAAAGACGAAGATCGTCGCTCTCGACATGATCCTCCTCGATCCGAAAGACGGTCAGACAGCCACGCCAGCTGGCGCACCACAGTTGCTCTCAAGCCTGAACCGCGCGAGTGTGATCGGTAACGTTACGAAAGATCCTGAGATGCGCACGACGACCTCCGGGCAGAACGTCCTCACGATCGGTGTTGCCACCAACGAACGCTGGAAGGATAAGTCCTCGGGTGAAACGAAGGAGCGCACCGAGTTCCACAACATCGTCATCTGGGGCGAGCTCGCGAAGCAGGTACAAGCAAGTGTGAAGAAAGGTGTCCGCATCTTCGTCACCGGTCGCGTGCAGACGCGCACGTGGGAGACGAAAGAAGGTCAGAAGCGCGCGACGACCGAGATCATCGCTGATCAGGTCTCCCTCCTCGGCGTGAAGAATGCAGACGCATTGTCATCGGTCTCGATGGACGGTGCACCACGCGCTCCTCGTAGTGAGTCTCCCGCTTCTTCCTCGTCGGATCAGGAGGCATCCGCCAGTGCGATGTCAGAGATCAAGTACGAATCCGAAATTAAGCCGGAAGATTTACCATTCTAATCATTGACAAAATCAACCCTCGTCCATTGGCGACGGGGGTTCTTTTTCTGTCACTCTTCAACTAGAAATTCCCTCAATTTCGATCCAAAGCCTTGAGCAAAGAAATAAACAGTATTTGGCATATCTTCTTCTATATTCTGACCTTCAAACAAGCCTGGATGATCCAAAAGAATTTTTTGTAGCACGCCAAAACTCGACACATCGCCTTTTCGTAACTCCGAATATACATCTTGCACTGAACGGATCTGCACTGGATCCTCTCTCTGAGGATCATAATCGATAACGCAAATTGATCCACGATCATCCATGAAGAATATTCGCCTAGATTCATTCCCTCTAAAACTGAAAAAACTTTCGGAAAACGCTCTGGAAACAGATTCCATAGAAGTCCCGTCAAGGGGGAAAGTATCTGCTGTTTGAGTGGCACCAACAGAAGTTGTGAGGAGAACGTCATCGAGAGTCTGAGCTGACGGACGTATGAAACCGTCAAGTTTCCAGCGACAATCATTGGTTGGGCTAAACATGGATTCTCGTTCACTACCACCGTCAGAAGTACGAGGAAAATTCATCATGTTTATTATAGCATATTATTGATTCTTGTAAATAGTCATATACCGCTCAAAAATCATGTGGCGTTGATCGAGGCGGACGCAGTCCATGCATAATTGACAGATTAATAAATTAATGTATATTACTTTTATATGATGAAACCACCACCTCCGCTCCGCATCGAATATGATCAAAATAAAGGCTATAAGAATGGAGGGGAAACACATGTTTTTGTATTTACCCAAAAAAAGCTCGTGAGTTGTTCAAGGCCCTCGGGCGAAAGGTGGAATCTGAAGCACTGACGCTTGCTGAGGCTCAGGAGATCGCGCAGGGAGCCAGACAATTACTGAATGCATCGAAGAACTTACCACCAGGAAGCTGGCCTCAATAAAGCTACGCCACTAAAGCTCCATCCTCCCCAAAGCACTGCATCTCTACCTCCAGTCCGCGAGGGATTTTTTCTTTGACGGTAGTAATCAAAGCCATCGCATCACTGAACTTCGGTTCTTTCCCGCTTATCAAGAAATTCGCATGCTTCGTACTAATTTCTATGTCTCCGACTTTGTAGCCTCGGAGTCCTACAGCATCGATGAGTTGCCAGGCCGGTGTGTCGCCAACGGCCTTGAAACATGACCCCGCCGTCCGCGCGTGAGGCTGTGTCTCGATGCGCTTTTTCAGAAGTGATTCAATGGTTGCTTTGATGACATCTGGATCACCACTCGGCAGGCTCAAAGTGACCTCCCAAATGATAGATGCAGACTTATGACGTATGACTTGTGACTTGTGACTCTTAAATCCACTCTCCCTATACCCAAATCCACACTCCTCTTTGCTCACAGTCTTCCACTCCCCATCGTAGACCGTCACCGATTCCACGAATGAATCGATCCAGATACCCTTCGGCCCTTGGCCAGCGTTGCCGAAGATCGCACCACCCACCGTGCCAGGGATGCCTGTGAGTGCGGAGAGGTCGAGTCCCTGCATCGCAAGTTCGTTCACAAGCATCGGCAGATTCTTCCCCGCGCCGACTGTAATGCGATTTTCTTCTACCGCGACGGCATCATTTTTCAATTGAACCACCAAAGCCCTGATCTCACCGTCCGCGAAAATCGTATTCGAACCACTGCCGAGGGGAATCAGAGGAATATTCTTCTCACGCGCGAAAGCTGTTGCATCCTCCAGCTCTTCACGCGTCTTTATCTCCGCGAAGTACTGCGCCGTCCCACCGATGCGCATCGTTGTCTTGGGCCGAAGGGGGATGGAGGAGAGGATGTTCAAGCGCATCATTGTCATATTGTAATACTGCCATATTGATCGCAAGCGTCACGCATGAATCTTACATGCAAACAATAAATCAATATGACAATACAACACATCGACCTTGTTTACCTACTCACCAAATCCGTCGTCTTCTCCATCGCATCGAAGAGCTTCTCCGTGAACGAACTTTTCTTCTGATTCTTCTGGAGAACGACGCCGAGGATGCCAACGACAATGATCGCGCCGAGGAATATAGCGATGTCACGGATCTGGAGCTCAATCTTGAAGAGCATGAGCCCGAGAAGCACTGCTGCCGCGATGAAGACACCCGCGAGAATACCCACACCGAAGGTGACGAGCACAAGCTTGCCCTTATCTTCCTGCTTATCGCCAGGGGCGCTCGCAAGTGAGGTGAGCAGTTCGCTACTCACGATCACAACATCATCCGCATTCGTCTTGAAGAGCTGTTGGACTCTGCGCTGGAGGATCAGCGTGACGAACGTCCGAAAAGGTACCGAGGTCTTGCCCTCGATCACCGCTCTGCCGTTTCCATCTTCTACGATGTCAACTTCGACGTCTGTCATGGAGCGCAGTATAGCAGAGAAAGAATGGCGCAATGAAAATGTCCCATGATTACCTTTCTTTTTTGGGAGCACGATGCCTGCCTGTCGGCAGACAGGCTTCGTGCGTTTGACAAGTAATACAGATCGTCGACCCGCGGGAAGCATCCCGCTCCCGATCAAGAAACTTGTTAACCGTACCATGAAATAACAACATTAACCTAATCTCCTCATCGTCTCCTCCTTCCCGAGGAGCTCCGCCACCTCATACGCTCCAGCAGAATATTCACGTCCTGTCAGAAGAACGCGTAACGGCCAGAGCACCTGTCCTTTCTTGAGTCCAGAAGTAGCGATCGCAGGTTCGATGGATGCAATGATCGTCTCACGTGACCAATCGTTCTCGGGAACAGAACCGAGAGCCGTCTTCAGGAGATCGATGATTTTTGGCAGATCATCCTTCATTACTTTCTGCTTCGGGCTGGCAACCAAATCCATTGAGACTGTTGGCGTCTCATAGAAGCACCCAAGCATGTCGGGTGCCTCTGAAAAGAATGTGATGCGCTCCTGGATCAGCTCTGCTTTCTTCAAGAAATTTTTGTCACTCTTCGCTACAGGATATGTCTCAGCCACGAGAGACATGATGCGCTCTGCGAATTCTTCGACGGGGATTTTCCGCATCCATTGGCCCTGAAGCCATTCTAATTTTTCGAGATCAAATACTGCGCCGGATTTGTGCACACGATCGAGCGAGAACGCAGAGACTAACTCTTCCAGAGAAAATAATTCTTGTTCTGTCCCTGGGTTCCATCCAAGGAGCACCAAGAAGTTCAGGAGTGCTTCTGGCAAGTAGCCCTTCGTGACGTACGCTCCTGCTGCTGTGTCGCCCTGCCTTTTACTCAGCTTCGAACGATCTTTATTGAGAATGAGTGGCATGTGCGCATACTTCGGAGGCGTCCATCCCAAATATCTCCAGAGGAGAAGGTGCTTAGGGAGTGAGCTTAGCCACTCTTCGCCTCGGATCACACAATCGATCTCCATGTGGTGATCGTCGACGACGTGTGCCAAATGATACGTCGGAAAGCCGTCAGACTTCAGTAAAACCTGGTCGTCGATCGTGTGTCCCTTAAAGCTCAAGTCTCCGTAAATTTCATCCCTGAACGTTATCGTTTCCTCGTGTGGAACCTTCATACGAATGATGTACTTTTCGCCGGATGCGATACGTTTCTGCACCTCATCCTGCGAGAGGTCAGCACACAGACGATCGTACATCGGTGCGACCCTTCTTTCCTGTTGCTTCTTCCGCATCTCGTCGAGGCGCTCGGATGTACAGAAACAATGGTATGCATGACCGTCCTTCAGGAGTTGATCGACGTACTGACGGTACATCGGAAGTCTCTTCGACTGATGATACGGACCGTGAGGGCCAACTTCTGTCAGTGCTCCTGCGGAATCGAACATCACGCCTTCATCGGGCTTGAGGCCAGCCCATGTCAAGATGCGAACGAAGTCCTCCACGGCTCCACTCACTTCTCGTGCTTGATCAGTGTCCTCAACACGCAGGAGGAACTGCCCTCCGGTCTTCCGTGCGACGAGCCACGCGAAAAGCGCAGTCCGTAGACCACCGATGTGAAGCGAGCCGGTAGGGGAAGGGGCAAAGCGGGTACGCATGGTGGAGGTAAGGAAGGTCTGGGAAGTAATGGAGGTAAGGAATGTGTACAGAATAATGAGGCACCTTCCTTACGTTCCTTACCCACTATACCTTCATTACCGTCCTTACTTCACCACCTTCGCCGTGAACGTCACCTTGTCCTTCGGCATGTCACTACCATCACGAGGAACATTGGCGATCGCAGTGACGATGTCTTGACCCTTCGTCACGTGTCCGAAGATCGTGTAGTTCGGTGGGAGTGGGTAGTCTGTCTCCATGATGAAGAACTGACTGCCGTTCGTATTTGGCCCACGGTTCGCCATCGCGATCACGCCAGCCTTATACCCTGTTTTGTAGAGAGCAGAATCAGGATTGATCTCATCCTCGAACATCTCGCCAAACACGCTCTTCCCACCGGTGCCATTGCCACTCGGGTCACCACCCTGAATCATGAAGCCGGGGATGACACGGTGGAATGTGAGGTTGTTGTAGTAGCCGGATGTCGCGAGCGCCATGAAGTTCGTGACCGTCTTCGGCGCACTGTCTGCATCGAGCTCAAGAGTGATCGTGCCCTTGCTCGTCTCGAGCGTCACTTCATGCTTTCCGCTCACCATCTTCCCATCCCATGTCCACGCCGTACCAGTATTCGTCGGCTCTGTCGGCGTCGAGCCATTCGTTGAGCAAGCAGTGACCATAGTGAGAGTGAGGAAGAGGGTAGCGAGAGAGAGGGTACGCATAGTAATGGAGGCGCGGGCCGACGACCCGCAGAAGAAAATAAATTCATCGAGAGTGTAGAACGTCGAGGATGATCTTCGCAATGGTGTTTGATGCAGAACTTGTAAAAATATTCTGCAAATTTTTCCCGAGCGCCTCTCGTCGCTCCGTATCGTCGAGAAGGCGCCGAATGTGGATAAGGAGTGACGAAAGCTCAGACTGTGGGAGGAGATCGATAGCAGCCTGCTTCTGCAAAAATAGCGCATTCATCACCTGATGATCGTGTGCGACACCCGAGAGCGGTATGACGATCGCAGGCTTCGCTAGACTCGCTATTTCTGCCAACGCACTGGCACCTGCACGCGTGATAACGATGTCCGCGAGTGCCAGAAGATGAGGGAGTTCGTGACGGACAAGCGGACGAGAGAAGTAGCGTGCGTGCGTGCGCGGGATTGCTTTCCCCGTACCTGTGAGATGGATGACGTCTGCAACATTAATCAGCTGATCGAATATCCTATCGATTTCATCATTGATACTCTTGGCCCCTTGGCTCCCTCCCGTGACCATGACAACAGGGCGCCTCCCCGAAAAGCCCGTGATGCCGATACCCATAGAACGCGACGCCTCGCGAAAGATCTCGCGGACAGGATTGCCGGTCTGCTCAGCTTGTGTGCGCAGGGACAAGGGGAGCGTATCAACGGGGAAGCCGGTACAAATTTTCTTCGCCCATCGTCCCACGATGCGATCGCTCAGATTCGGAACACTGTCAGAGGTGTGGAGCACGATGGGAATCTGACGCATCATCGCCGTGAAGCAGATCGGTACGCTGATGAAACCACCTTTACTGAAGACGAGGGACGGACGGACGCTCGAAAGAATGCGCCATGATTGCACCATCGCTACGAGAAACTCGAAGGGGAAGAGAAGAGACCGCAGTGAAAGACTCCGAGGGAACTTCGGTGCGTGAAGAGGCCGGACAGCAACGCCTGCACTCACCACGGCATCGATTTCCTCCTGCTTATCCGCTGTGACGAAGACTGCACGCTCTGACGGACCCAGGAGCCTGAGCTCCTCCCACACTGCAAGGGATGGAAGTACGTGCCCTAGGCTCCCACCGCCGACGAAGAGAATGGTCGACTGCATATCTCTATGTATGAATGAAACGTTTGAGGGCACTGAGTGATGAGAAGCGCGTACGTCTGCGCACATGGACATCCTCTCTCGTCGAATGCATGGAAATATTGAGGAGCACACCGACGGCAACGAGCGTGGAGAGTAGGGATGATCCGCCGTAACTGATGAACGGGAGCGTGATGCCGGTGATCGGGAAGAGAGAGAGATTCACGCAGATATTCAGAATGGATTGGAAGGCAATACCACACGTAAGACCCGTCGCGACGAGGAGCCCGAAGCGGTCAGGAGCATTCCGCGCGATGCGGAGCCCTCGATACACGAACACGCCGTAGAGCCCGAGGATGATGAGGAGTCGTAGGAAGCCCAGTTCCTCGGCCATCGCAGCGAAGATCGTGTCGGATTGTACTTCAGGGAGGTAACCGAATTTCTGCACGGACTTGCCGTAACCCACGCCGAAGAGTCCACCCGACCCGATGGCAATGAGGGCTTGGTACACCTGGAACCCCACCCCTTCTCGGTTCACGAGGTTCTCGGGGTGAAAGAGAATCTGGAAGAACACTTTGAAGCGCAGACTCACGTACGCCTTGCTGAGAATAATGGGAAGCCCGAGAATGCCCGCAGCCACCGCGCCGAGGAGAAGGTGAAAAATATTTCCTCCCGCGACGAAGAACATGATGCTCGCAACGACCGAGAACACGAGGAAGGATCCTAGATCTGGCTGAATCGCCACGAGGAACGTCGAGAGACAGAGGAGAATGACGAATGGCACGAAGCCTTCTTTGAACGTCGCAATGGATGACTGCTTCTTCTGCAACCACACTGCGAGGTAGAAGACGAGGGAAATCTTCAGGAATTCTGATGGCTGAATCGTGAACGAGCCGATATGGAGCCAGCTCCTCGCCGTGCCGAATTCATTGCCAAGACCTGGTACGAAGAGGAAGAGGAGAAGCACGAGGTTCATGAGGAAGAGCCCGCGCGCGTACTTCTGCCAAAAGTGATACGGAATGATCGCCGCAACGAAGAGCCCACCGATCGCCACAAGCATGTGAAGGAAGCTCCGCCAAAGATAGAACGAGTTCGATGTCGCTTCCCACGTCCCCGCATCCACGAATCTCTGCGTGAGCTGGTAACTCTGGTACACCGACACGCTCGCGATCATCGCAAGGCCGAAGAGGGAGAGCCCGAGTGCGATGCCGAGGAGGAGGAGATCGGCTTTCTTGAACATGGACTGGGAGTATAGCGGAACATTGGTGCATCATTCGATTTTGTAGTTGTTTCTACCCTTACTTTCCTTGTCATGTGATACGTATGTCACTTCTTTGTCGCGGAGTACTTCCACCTTTGTCCGGCGACAAAGGTGGAGCCAAAACGCCGTCGCGCCAACTGCCTCCAGCCCGGCCTTGTGTCTCACCGCTGACGCCTCCAAGGCTTCGGCGTCATCGGTTTCGACGACTCTGCCCTGCGGGGCAGACAAGGCCTTCCCCTTCACCCCCCGTGGCGCGACACCCCCCTACTTCGCTATTCTCTAAGCAGGGTTCTGTCGCCTTGAAAGAATTTCATCACGGTTCTCAGCCGCACGAAGCCAGAGGAAAGCGCATGTTCGACGAAGGAGCCTCAGCGAGTGAGAAGTTTGCGCTTTCCCGCAACGCTCGGCTGATAGAACCGTAGAAATTCTTTCAGAGCGATGATTTTTGCACACTTTTTCTAAAAAAGTGTGAAAGAAAAATCTAATACACACATAAATTATCGTCTGAGGTATCAATTAGTCTTGCCTTCTAGCGTACACTCTCCTCTGCCCATGCTCCCTCTCCTCCTCACCGCTCTCATCGCCGTTCTCCTCTCCGTCGGTGTGAATTTTTTCGCAGAATCAATCACGCAACCAATCTCTATCCTCAGCTCATTTATCACGCTCCGCCTCGCGCACAACCCAGGTATCGCGTTTAGCGTTCTACTCCCTGCATCCTACCAAACACTGATTATCATCTCCGCCCTTGTCCTCGTAACGATCGTCGCAGTGCGCACGAAGAAAGACACTCTCTCCTCCCTTGCCTTCGGCCTCATCATCGGTGGAGCGATCGGTAACCTTATCGATCGTATCCCTGATGGCGTCGTGACGGATTACATCAGTGTCGGCACGTTCCCGATCTTCAACGTTGCAGACTCGTGTATCTGCATCGGTGCGGGGATGTTGATCTGTGAGGGGTGGAAGAAAAAAGGATGACACCGATGATATGAGCTACGCACGAACTCACTGACACACCTTCTCGTGATTATCTCCCTGATTCCTCGTTACCACAATTTTTATGCCTCTTCATCAAACCCTGTTAATTGCCCCGTAAATCCAGGATCATCATCAGGAGATGCCATTGTCTTTTTCATATCAATACGTACAGACTCGTGATCTGGGAGGTCCCTATTTAAAATTTGCGCAGGTACGTTGCATGTTCCCCTCTGCCGTGGCTCATCGTCATGTTCTCGATGTGTCTCGTTCATATGCCTATAATCATCCAAATTGCTAATTTTGTCAACTTCATGTACCATCAGATTCTATGACAACCAAAGCTCAGAGACCAATCAAGAGAAAATTGGCTTCTCCTAGCCATGTAGATCGTGTCAAAAGTGCAAAAAATACTACAGAAAAGTCAAAAGATGTCCGGTACCGCATCCAAGGTGGATGGCCATTACGCGGGACCGTCGCTGTCGGCGGGTCGAAGAATGCTGCGCTCCCACTCCTCGCAGGAACACTCTGTACGAAAGGAGACTGTGTACTCACCAATGTTCCTCGGCTCAGCGACATCGACATGATGCTCCAAATTCTACGATTCCTCGGGGCAACGGCTACCGTCGATGGCACCACCATCACTGTGAACGCAGATGCCGTCACCAGTAAGCCAATCCCACACGAACTTGTAAGCAAGCTCCGCGGATCGATCGTCATTTTAGGCCCACTCCTCGCGCGCTTCGGGCAGGTGGAGATGAGTTACCCGGGAGGTTGCGTGCTCGGCAAGCGCCCTATCGATGCGCACATCATGGCCTTCAAACAAATGGGTGCAGAAGACAAAAGTAGTGGAGACACGCTGAAACTCGTTGGCGCGCTCAAAGGCACGGAAGTCATTCTCCCCGAATTCTCTGTCACAGCGACCGAGAACGTCCTCCTTGCCGCCTCGCTCACAGCAGGCACCACAACCATCGAGCTCGCTGCCTCAGAACCTCACGTCCAGGACGTCTGCAAATTTTTGAAGGATCGCGGAGTGGAGATCACAGGCATCGGTTCCCATAGCATCACGATTGAGTCAACAGGCAAGCTCCTCTCTGGAAGTACGCACGCTGTCACTTCAGACTATCTGGAAGCCGGTGCTTTGATCCTCGCAGGCATTGTCAGTAAGGGGCAGATCACGATCACAGGCGCAGATCGTACACACCTTACTTCGTTCCTCGGCGCCCTTAAACGCGTAGGGGCGAATGTCACGTGTGAAACGAACGGCGACATCACCGTCGATGGCAGACATACGAAGCTCACGGCGACGCGCGTCCAGACGAATATCTTTCCCGGCTTCCCCACAGATCTACAAGCACCTTTTGGCGTGCTCCTGACGCAGTGCGAAGGAGTGAGCAGGATTTTCGAGGTTCTCTTCGAAGGACGCATGGCATATCTGTACGAGCTTGAAAAAATGGGTGCGCATATCGAAATCCTCAACTCCCACCAGTCCCTCATCATTGGCCCCACCAAGCTCCATGGTCGCACTGTACCGAGTAACGATATCCGTGCAGGTGTTGGTATGGTCATCGCAGGACTCGCTGCCGAAGGGGAAACTGTCGTCACCGACGTAAAGTACATCGAGCGCGGGTACGACCGCCTAGAAGAAAAACTCACGGCACTTGGGGCGGATATTACGAGGGAAGAAGTCTGAGGAGCTGTGAGCGATGAGCTTTGAGCTGTGAGAAAATATCGTACTCATAGCTCATGCCTCACAGCTCAAAGCTTATTCGATCGTCTTCCCCTTCATCCGCCTCCTCGCTATCCTCTATCCGTATGGTAACCTTCACCCCTATCGACGGCGGTATCCGCGTCGAATCATCCACTGCAACATTCGATGTCTTCCCAAAGAAAGTAAGTAAAGACATCTGGACACTCCAGAGTCACCCCGAAGAAACCCTCGAGAATAAGAAACTCGTGAGCTGGCCTGGTGAATATGATTTCCAGAGCGTCACGATGCGCGCGATTGGTCAGGAACAGGGTAAGCAGGTTAGCTTCTCGGCTGTCTCCGACGGGATCCGCATGGCATTCATCGATGCCCCTATCCTCGATTGGTCTGATGCAGACATCGAGAAACTTGGCGATATCGATGTCCTCGTTCTCGCAGGAGACAACCCGAAGAAAATCACGCCTCTCATCGAATCCGTCGACCCTCGCGTCATCATCCTCTTCGAAACGAAAGACGGCGACCTCGCCGGCTCTGCGAAGGCCTGTGGTCAATCCAGCGTCACGCCCGTCGGTGAGTTCAAGGTGAAGCCAAGTACGCTCCCGCAGGATAG
>CAZDQZ010000034.1:0-7903 GCA_964507835.1 uncultured Candidatus Peribacteria bacterium
TTGGTTGCGGGGGCAGGATTTGAACCTGCGGCCTCCAGGTTATGAGCCTGGCGAGCTACCGGGCTGCTCCACCCCGCGTCGTACTCACAGTATGCACGAGAATACGAAGAAGAGCAAAGAGACGCTAGAGCAATAGACGTACGAGCTACAAAGCCCGTCGCAGATCCTCGATCTTCTCACGGTGGAAGAGGTAGAGTCGCCACTGATCGATGATGCGGATGTTGCGCAGATTCTCCTCGAAGAGTGCGATCTTCTCATCCTCTGTCAGATCTGTCGCTCGTGTGAGCGGAGTCACGTTGGTTGGTCGATCGATAAGGAGGACCTTCTCCCCGGGGCGGAGGAGCCCGAGGTTCTCTTTGGCGTACTTGTCTTTGTACTGCTCGGACCGGAGGTACATGAGCTGAGAGTAGCCATCGATGATGTCTTGCTTCAACTGATGATTCCTCTCCTGCACGATGTCCAGCTGACGGTCGAACAGAACGTTCTTGTAGTACGAGAGCGCGAGACCGAAGGCCATCAAACCAACGACTGCTAAGCCGGAGACGATCGTCACTTGCTTGGAGAACGGTGCAATATCGTTGTATGCCACGGACGGAAGTATACCGTGCCTGCAATGAAGAAGTCAGTATATACTACGACTATGAAGATCTTCTGCTCGGGCATCGGTGGGATCGGGCTCTCTGCATACGCAGGACACATGATCGCACGCGGACACACGGTTCACGGAACTGATAAGACACCATCGATCATCACCGATGACATCAGAGAAAAGGGTGCGACAGTGAGCTTCGTCCAGGATGGAACAGCGGTTCCACGTGACTGCGATCTCTTCGTCTACTCAGAAGCCATCCCAGAAAGTGCCCCCGAGAGAACGGTCGCACGAGAGCGGGGGATTCCTCAGATGTCATACTTCAAAGCAGTCGGCGAACTCTCGAGGGGCGGGAAAGTCATCTGCATCGCAGGAACGCACGGGAAGTCCTCCACGACAGCCATGGTCGCGAAAGTGCTCATCGAAGCGGGACTCGACCCGAATGTCGTCGTGGGGACGCGGATGAAGGACATGGGGAATACGAACTGGAGAGCGAGTAAGAGTGACCTATGGGTGATCGAAGCCTGCGAGTATCGACGATCGTTTCACTTCCTCACGCCGTCAGTCATCCTGTTGACCAACGTCGATGGGGATCACTTCGATGCGTACAGAGACATCGATGACTATCGAAATGCATTCGTGGAATTCTGTAGGCTCCTACCGAGAGACGGCACCGTGATCCTCCACGGGAACGATAACGATGCGCTATCGATCGCGACGAAGGCGGAGAAGTCACACATCGATGCTGATACGCTTCCTCCAGTTCATTTGGAGGTTCCAGGTGTGCACATGCGCGCAAATGCATCTCTTGCACTCGCCCTCGCACTCAGCCTTGGTGTACAGGAAGAGACTGCGCGTCAGAGCCTACAGAGCTTCAGTGGGACGTGGAGACGGATGGACATCAAAGGAAGAACAGAGGAAGGCTCCCTCGTCATCGATGACTACGGCCATCATCCGGTAGAAGTATCCGCCACACTCTCTGCGATCCGCGAAGCGTACCCGGGCAAGCGCATCATCTGCATCTTCCAACCACACACCCACGACAGGACCGTGAAGCTCCTGCAGGAATTTGCCGTGTCGTTCAAAGATGCCGATCTCTTGATCGTCCCAAATATCTACGATGCACGTCCGGACAAAGACGCGAAGAAGGTCTCGGTCGATGAGTTCATCTCGGTAGTCGAGAAGGGGAGTGGTGTGCGAGTACGAAACGGAATGAATCTTCAGGAGACAGAAAAAATAATCCACGGTGTCGGACTGTCGGAAGAAGACGTCGTCGTGACGATGGGAGCAGGGGACATCACAGCATTGAGTACAACACTTGCGGTACAGCCCTACTTGCGCTGACCTCTCGGCCTATTCTCGCGATTCTCCACGGCCTGCATGATGGCACGCCGACTGACGAGTGGTTTCGTGTGAAGAGGAGACAAGGACGCTGTCGAACAAATGAGGCTAACGTTCGCGGTTGTGCGCTTCTCCGGTTCGACGCTGACACCGTAAGGGGCAGGGCTGGCACAATCCGGCGTCGAGGGGAAGTACAGAGTGTATCGACCCGCAGGGATGTTCTGAAACGTATGCGGAGTGACTGCTGTGTAGTTCTTCGAGGTTGGGCCCTTCATGCGGAAGCGAAGACCATTCGGCGTGCTCGTGACTCCAACAGAACCCATGCGTGAGTACGAGTACTGAATGAGGAATCGATACGATTCATTGGCGTATGGCGTAAACGAGAACTGCTGAGACATCTCAGACTTCGTGAGATCTCCGTTGCGGTAGATATTGATCTTCGCTGACATCCCAGCTGGTGGAACGACACTGATCGTCATCGGAGTAAACTGCGTGACGGTGAAGACGTGATTCTTGGGATCGATACCGGGATCTATGCTGGCGATAGAAGAACCATCCTGGTACAGGAAGGTCCACGTCCCGTACTGGGTCGGGGAGACCTGCTCAATCTTGATGGACGACTGCACGGCACCGTGCGAGAGAGGTACGAAAAAAACCGTCGCGAGAAAAAGTGTAGCGAGTGAGGTGGAGATGCGCATGATCATACAGACGGTATGGAAGCAAAAAACTTACCGTCGGTATAGTAAAATGGCTGGACGAGAATCGACGACTTCAGAGTGACATGATTGCACGGTCCAGAGCACTCGACCACAGACTGTGGAGGACAGAAAGTTCTTCTGAAAGAAGTTCTGTACGATCTCGATCAACGTGCAACAAAGGCTCAGCAGTCGTTGTGCCGATGCAGGTGCAGGAGACAAGAGTCTTCTTGCAGTGCTTCTCGAATGCGCTGACATTCTCCTCCGGTACTTCGACGACGAAGCCACCCGTTTCAGAGAAGAGGAGGACATCGGTACGCAGGTCCGTGCGGAGATCCGAAAGATCGAGGTGAACACCGATGCCTCCGCCGATACCGCGGACGGGTTGCATCATCTCGAAGACAGCAAGGAGGAGCCCGCCCTCACTGATATCGTGAGCAGACGAGACGAGACCGAGACGCACCGCATCAGCAACAGCCTTGGACTCACGGAGAGTGAGGGCGAAATCTGGATCAGGAACATTGGCTCCGAGAAGTGCATTCGTAGGACTCCCCGTGAGGTTCTCGAGAATACTGTAGTACGCGCTCGCTCCGCACTCGTCCTTCCGGTCACCGACCAGATAGAGCCTGGACCCTGCGGACTTGATACGCATGTCGACGGACTTCGACGCATCGGGCATCGTCCCAATGAGACAAATGTTTGCTGTTGGGTCCACCGGACCGTCCTTCGTCGCATTGTAGAGACTGACGTTCCCACTGATGACGGGAATGGCCTCATCGTCGAATCCAAGGGCTTTGGCTGACGTACTGATACCAAGCACGCCCTGTTCGAGCGCCCAGAGGTGCTCGGGGATCTCGGGATTTCCGTAGTTCAGACAGTCGGTGATCGCTCGTGGGTATGCGCCGACAGAAGCCAAGTTCCGGACGTTTTCCGCGACAGCATTCACGCCCTGCAGGTACGGAGAAACGCGACCGTATCTGCCATTACCTCCGCACGCGAGCGCGACACCGACCTTCCTGTCGGCTGGCCTTAGATCTTCTATCCACCCTGGATGCGCTCCGTCGATTTCGTAACTCTGGAGATCGGTGAGGGGAGCGATGACCGTTGCATCGGCCTCACCCGGCTCGATGACCGAATTCCCGAGAATGTTCTTGTCGTAGTGACGGAAGACGCGGGACTTGCTCGCATGCGTCGGATGCGCGATGAGTGCCGAGAAGACATCAGCGATGGTGAAACTAGACGTACCAACAGTGATCGACGCGCCAGCGCACGTGATCTTTGGCTCTGTGAAGGTTTGCACCGGCGCCTTCGTCGGCCGGACATACTGGAGACCCGAGGTGATATCCTGGCTTTTCGCCGAGCACACGACCTCTCCCTTATGGAGGAGCGTGTAGATGCCATCACCCGTCACTTTCCCTACGACGCTCGCTCTAGCCCCCTCAGCAACGGAGGGGAGATCCCACACGACGTTGTAGTGATGGAGAATGTGTTCGCTTAAGGACGGATGACAGATCCAGCAGAAGCGCTCCTGCGTCTCTGCGCAGGCGATGACCTGCGGAGGCAGATTCTGCATCGCCGTATGCACTTGATCGAGATCGACGACTGCTCCGTACCCGAGGGGTGCGACCTGCTCGACGGATGCGCAGACATTGCCACCGGCACCCAGATCCTTGAAGCTCACCTGCTGAAGCTTGTCTTCACGGATGATCCAGTCGAAGAGTGCATAGCTCGACGCCAAGAGATGTCTCTCCAGGAAAGGGTTTGGCTCCTGGACGGCTCCGGCATTGGCTTCCTTGTCATCCTCTTCCATCGTCACGCTCGCGAACGCAGCACCACCGAAGCCACTTTTGTCCGTCGCCTTGCCGACGATGATGATGTCGTAGCCGACCTTCGCAGCTTCTTTCTGGACGTAGCTATGAATAATCTCATCCTCACGGATGATGCCGAGCGAGACGACATTCACGAGACAGCTATTGTTGTAGGCTTCATCAAAGATCGTATCACCCCCGAGGTTGGGGATACCGAGGGCATTACCGTAACCGGCTACACCGCGGATGACCTCGGATGCAATCGCGCGGGACTCATCGGTCTTCAGATCCCCGAGGCGGAGACTATCCATCGATCCGATGACGCGGGCACCCATGCAGAGCACATCGCGGACACATCCTCCCACTCCCGTCGCCGCACCTTCATACGGGACGACTTGCGATGGGTGATTGTGCGACTCATGACTGACGACCAGGCCCCACCTCTTGCCCTTCGGACCATCGGTGATGGCGATGATGCCACTATCTTCCTTGGGTCCGAGGATGACGTTTTTACCAGTGGTCGTGAAGCCCTTCAGGAATCGTCTGCTCGACTTGTAACTGCAGTGTTCGCTTCCTTGGATACCCCAAATGACAGCCTCTGTAACTGTCGGCGGTCTACCGAGCATTTCCTGCACCTTGCGCGCCTCTTCGACTGTGAGTCCGATTTTGTTATCAGTGAGAGCCTTCTTCACCTCATCATCTGTCATCGACTGAAAGGGCAGAGTCATAGTTGCCATATGAAGTGATGTTAGCGAAAATTTTATATTCCGTCACGTGCCCAGAATTCGTCGCGAAATACATCGAGTACACTTACGTAACAAACTTTCTGTAGTGCTCAAAATTATCTCGTTGTGGTCCAATTTTTGGAATATCAAATCTATGATATCTATCTAGCATCTCTCGTCTGAGAACGGGGTAATCTGGTCCGATGTTGGTACGTTGCCCTCGGGGATTACCTTGTAAAATGTCGGACGTAGATACATCAAGCAACTTCCATAAAGCGAGACGTACTTCCTCACGCAGTTCTTGAGGGACTTCATTCATGACTGCAAGTAATCGATCTTCGCTAGTATTTGGATTATTATCGAGCACGAGAGAAACATACAAAGACTCTAAAGCATTCCGTAGTTCAGGATCAGGAAGCCTAGAAAATGAGTTCTGTAATTCTCTCAAACCACGATCGTAGTTTAGTTGCTGTGTCTCCGACAAGATACATCGTTCACCATTTGGTTGACTCATAATCCCAATCTAGACAAGACTCAATCTTTGTCAACAATTAGTAGAGCATGAATGTTTGTTAGCCCATACAATACAAGTGCATGAAAAAGTATGTACAGTCATTTCTCTCGCAAAAACGCATCGCTGGTGGCGCATCAATTCTAGCTGTGACATCACTCATTGCTTCCCTATGCGGATTTCTGCGTGACCGAGCCTTCTCCACGATGTTTCCCCTCGATAGCGACCCTCTCGGTGTGGCATCGGTGTATATCGCGGCCTTCCGCCCGAGTGACCTCCTGTTCCAGCTCTTCGTCATGTCGTGCCTGAGCGTCGTCATGGTGCCGTTCCTCGCAGGACACCTCGCAAAGGACAAACGTGATGACATGAACGAAATCACGACGAGCACGCTCATCGTCTTTGGCTCTGGCTTCGCGGTTGTTGCCCTCATCCTCTTCGTGCTCTTTCCTGTCCTCGCACCGCACATGGTAAAGTTCACAGGAGCGAGTCTAGAGCTCTACATTACCTTCGGTCGCATCGCACTCTTCACGAATTTCCTCTTCGTAGCAGGGAATACACTCGGGCAGTACCTCATCGCCGAGCAGAAGTACTGGACGTACGGCATCACACCGATTCTCTGGTCACTCGGAACTGTCGCTGGGACGTATCTCCTCACGCCATTCATCGGCCCACTTGGACCCATTATTGGCACCGTCCTCGGGACGATCGTCTACACCGTCCTCAGAGCTGTTGCCGTCGTTCGGATCGGCTTCCGTTGGCGTCGTCCGCGTCACTCTCTCCTCCATCCGGAGCTGAAGGACATGGGCCTCCTGATCATTCCGCGCATGATCGCACTCGGCGCACTCCAGCTCCAGCTCCTCCTCCTCGACCGCCTCGCGTCGGGGCTCGGACAATCGATGGTCGCCGTGAATCAGTTTGCGAGTAACTTCGAGTCCGTTGTGCCAGGCATCATCGGAGTGGCCATCGCGCAGTCGGCATTCTCGCTCCTGAGTCAGTCTGCAGCGAAGGGAGATCACCAAAGACTGCGAGCTCACTTGAAGAAAGGTCTCTCGTTTAATCTTCTCTTGGCGATTCCCGGAGCAATCGCACTCGCCGTGCTCGCCCCAGCCGCCGGGTGGCTCATGCACATTCAGGGTGCGGTGCTACCGATCTTCATCCAGTCCCTCACCATCTACTGTATCGCGGTTCCATTCGAAAGCATCAACCACATCATCCTACGGACGTTCTACTCGATGAAGAATACGGGCACCCCTGCACTCAGTACTGGCATCAGCTCCGGCATTGCGATCATTGCTGGAACATTGCTAGTGCCTAGATACGGTGTGTACGCACTCGGAGTAGCCTACGTCATCGCTCAGGTGTGCCAGACTCTCCTACTAGGATCGACGCTCTCGCTGAAACTACGGAAAGCGACTAGCGCTTCTTGAGGTCGACGGTCGTCGGCTTCATTGTCCTCTGTGCATCGGGATCTCCATTGATGCGGAGAATGCGAATCATTTTTGAGTCCGAAGGGTTCAGCGTGAGGAGTGCTTTCTTGCCAACGAGAGAGAGTGCGGAAGGACCGTATAGTGTGTAGTTCATGTTCACCTCTGTCTCATTCGTGACCGTATAGAAACGTGTCTGACCATCAGCGGAGAGAAGCGTAAGGAGAGTGCCATCGAACGACTGAATCGTGCCATTGCCACTGAGGACAGGATTCACCTCGATGTTCTGGATGATGAAGAGCGAGGCAGTGAGGGACTTGCTATCGACGCGCCAACCACGGACGCGAACCTGCATACCCTCCGTGATGTTCACCGGAAGTAGATACTTACGGCTGAGGCGACCCTCGGAGATGATCTGCGTATCCTTCGTGATGACGATCGTGACGACCTGACCGTTCGAGGCAAGCACCGTCACTTCCCCGCCCACTTGATCGAAGGCTTGCTTCTCGGTGATCATTACAGACTGCACGGTGCCAGAGACCGTCACACGGGGGCCGATGCCCTCGAGAGCGAATGCAGAGACAGGAACAAGAACACTCAGGAGACCAGTAGCGAGAGCGATACGGCGCATGGACATGATGGAAGAGGGGAATGAATACAGCGAAGACGATTTCAATAACGAAATCTTACAGGAGTCTTCAGCACAGCAAGAAAATAAATATTGCGAGCTGATCAGAAATATGCTTATAAAATTGAAACCTCAAACCTCAAACCTCAAACCTCAAACCTCAAACCTCAAACCTCAAACCT
>CAZDQZ010000034.1:8003-11454 GCA_964507835.1 uncultured Candidatus Peribacteria bacterium
AAACCTCAAACCTCAAACCTCAAACCTCAAACCTCAAACCTCAAACCTCAAACCTACGCTACTTCTTCCTGACCTGCGTGAAGTCGAGCTCGACTGGGGTATCGCGATCGAAGATGAGAACAAGGACAGTGAGCTTACCCTTGTCGACGTCCACAGCATCGATCGTCCCTTCGTAGTTCTTGAACGGACCGTCGATGATGATGACGAGATCGCCCACCTGGAAGTCACTCTTGAACTTCGCTGTCTCTTCGCCCATGCGTCGCTCCACGACACCGAATTCCTCGGGAGTGACCGGAACTGGAATATTGCCAGAACCAACGAAACCGGTGACATTCGGGGTATTTCTGACCATGTACCAACTCTCATCCGTCACCATCATGTCCACGAGCACGTAACCCGGGAAGAGCTTACGCTCCTCCTCGATCGGCTCATTCTTTTTAAAGACGATCTGCTTCTCTTTGGGAACGACGACAGCGAAGACGTAGTCCTTCATACCGAAAGTCTCGATGCGTTGCTCGATGGACTTCTTCACACTGTCCTCGTATCCAGAGTACGTGTGCACGACATACCAATTTCTACCGGCGCGGGGATCTTGCTTACCCATAAGAAAAGAGAGAGTGAATTACAGTCGGATCGTCGAGCGGATGATCTGCATGAATCCTGCGTCGACGAGACCGAAGAATGCGGATGTAATGACAATGAAGACGATGACGATCGTCGTGAGACGGATCGCCTGGTGTTGCGTAGGCCAGCGGACCTGGCGAAGCTCCTCAAGACTCTCTCTGATGTAGGTGATAAAGATATTCATGGATTACAGAAAAAAAGCGGGACGACTCGATAATAGTACCTGAATGAGGGGGAAGTCGCAAGGAAAAGGATGTATGAAGCAGTCTGAAAAATTGACAAATACTATAAAAGTAGTAAATATATACTTGTGACTAGTCTGACCCTCCTCCCCCCAGGCGAGCTTGATTCTGCCATGAACGATAGAAATCTGAATGTAGAAGCTCTATCTCAAGAAGATTTTGCATTCATCGCGTACTACGCAAAATACGTGCGCAGAGAAATACAGACTGCCATTACCAAGCGACTACGAACGACAGATATCCAAAGGATACTTGAGTCCTATCCTGCAGATGTCCGCAGAAAAATCTTCGAGAACCTCGGAGCACTCCAGCTCACCTATGGATGCAATGTCGGATGTGACTTCTGCGGATTTGACGCAATCCATGGAGCCAGGAAACACATTCCCTTTGAAACAATCGAATGGATGATTGATGAGTATGGCAGAGAAATAAAAGAGAATGATACATTTTTTTACTACGCCTCCGAAGGCCCTGACTACACTGCAGTAAGATCAAGTGGCAACAAAGCTGACTACGACGATGTGCTACAGCTCTGTACGGAAAAACTCGACTGGCATCCATTCACTGGTACCACGGCTAAAGAGAGACACCATCCTGTTCTGCGAAAAATGATCGATAACAAACATTCATTTCTGCTCAGTGTTACATCAGATGAGGAAAGTATCGCTGTGCCAGATGACATCTGGCTGAGTAAATTGCATGTTGGTCTGAATAGAAACATAAAAACTGTCCCTCTTGGTACGTCCGCTTTGAGGCAAGGACAAATTGCAGACGAAGGAATCGGATGTTTTGATGGTACCTTGATCACACCTGCGGGCGTGTACTCCGTGATTCAATGTCAAAACATCGAACAATGGGCTACTGCTCCGCAGAGACAATTTGTCATTCCTTTTGCCGGGACACATGAAAATATTGACCTCATGCATGCAGATGTCAGAACCATTCTCGGTGCTGAGATCCCAGCGTACAATCCGATCTATCAGGGCATCTCGTTTACTGATCCTTTGTACAACCAAAGTGGAATCTATGCCTTTGGAGTAGAGCCCAAATCAAGTGGGCTAACAATAGTGACTGCTCGTAACTCAATCACAACAAATGCCTATAGCCCTGATGATCTTACGAATTTTTACAACCTCTATAGCATCGATGAAAAAATGATATATGAACGCCATGATCGTACAGAAATACGGTATTGTAGACCTGTCGTAGCACTAACGCGTTCTGCGAGATTACTGTCTCTACTCGACCCCAGGAATCCCCCCACTCAGCACCCCTCAGAAGAACTGCGCGTTTACATTCACGCATATATCACGAACGAAAATCTAGAAGACGAAATTATGGATGATGTCTATGAAAAACTGCGTTCTGAGCCAGAATGGACTCTCGAATACATCAGACAGTGGCAAGAAAAATTCGGGCTGACGACAATTGATTGGTGTCCGTTAAAGCTCAGGGCAAATCGTACGTCGGCGTCTCGAACGCATGAATCTTCGTGATCGGGAGGGCCACGAACCAGACACTGCCTTTGATCGATTCCTTCGGCACATAGGCCGTGTGCTGACTATCGACATGAGAGAAGCTCCGTGAATCCAGACTGCCCTGACGGTTGTCTCCGAGGAGGAAGTACGAGCCCTGAGGAATCTCGAAGACTTCTTCCGTCGTGTCACCACTCTGCACAGGGTAGCGATAGGTCTTGCCTGCATTCATGCTACTCAAGTATGGCTCATCGATTTTGATGTCACGTCGGTCCGCATTACGGAGATACACGTTACCATCACGAACGACGATAACTTCACCCGGTAATCCTATGACGCGCTTCACGTAATACTTCCCCGCATCGGTCGGGGGACGAAAGACGACGATGTCTCCGCGCTCCGGCGTCTTGAACAGGTAACGGAATTTATTGATGACGATGTATTCCTTGTTTTCGAGTGTTTCGATCATGGAGTTCCCTTCGATTTGGAAGGGAGAGACGACGAACGTGCGGATCATCGCGACGATCGCGACGATGATGACGATGTTGAGGAGAACATCGAAGAAATGGAAAAGGAAGCTTCTGCTCGTCTGTGAAGGCATGCGGAAAGTATAGCAGAATTCCGCACAATTTCGAAGGGCAAAGCGACGCACCTACCATCGATCCTTCTCCTCCTCTATACTTGTCGCGTGCTTAACGAATACTTTTTCGATCGACATCTCGATGAGGAAGAAACGATCCATCTGGTCGTCCACAAACACTGGCTCATCGGTATCAAAGCACTCTGGCTACCGACACTCATCTTCGCCCTCGTCTGGAGCATCCTCTTCATCGTCCGCACGAAGTACGCCGTCTACGGCGTTGCACTCGGAGCAACGGGAATTGGCATCTGGTGGATCAGGAATTTCATGGACTACTACCTGGATGCATGGCTCATCACGAACAAGGGCGTGATCGATCTCGAGTGGCACGGTTGGTTCCATCGCTCATCGTCGCGCATCCTCTACAGCGACATCAATGGAGTGGAGTACGAGATCAAAGGAGTCTTCGGCACGCTCATTGGGTATGGTACGATGGCTCTCGAGAAAATTAGCACAGGAGATGCGATCAC
>CAZDQZ010000035.1:0-11144 GCA_964507835.1 uncultured Candidatus Peribacteria bacterium
GCAACAACGAGCATTGTGATTCCGACGACTGCTGATATTTTCTTCATAGAGCAAAAAGGGAGAAAGTTAATTCATACTACTTTCCCTGGACATTACTTTTCATTGACGATCTTTTCTATTTGTTCTGATGCCTCTTCTACTTTGCCTCCGGTATCAACGTGTTTCACGGTCGCATCATCACTGATGACTCTGTCGTATAGATCCCAAATCTTCCGCATGAACTGGACATTCTCGAACACTTCGAGCTGTTCACGCTTCAGCACACGCTCTTTACAGATGTGGAAAGGAGGAAGTGCGACGATCACGATGTCAGGCTCCAGAAACGGTGTATTTACCTGAAGTAACCAGTCTGGACGTAAGCCCAGTGCTTCACCGTACACGAGCGTCGAGATCACGTAGCGGTCACTGATGACAGTCTTCCCAGCTTCGAGTGCCGGCTTGATGACCGTTTCTATGTGCGATGCACGATCGGCGCAGAAGAGAAGCTGGAGAGCGGAAGCTGAAGGGATAGTTTTTTTCAGTAATTGTTCACGGATAAATTTGCCTATCTCAGAGTCCGTCGGCTCTGCTGTTAGTACAACATCTTCTCCTTCTGCACGAAGTTTCTCCGCGAGGATCTTCGCGTGCGTGGTTGTTCCTGAACCATCGGGCCCCTCGAGGACGATGAAGCGACCGAGCATTGATGGATTGAGGTAAGGTAGGTAAGGAATGTAATGAACGCATAGAAAGTGTAGGGCATGAATCAATCGTTCGCAAAATGTCGTTGTTGTATTGTGACGAATCATTCCTTACACCCATGATGTTCGTTACTCTTGCTATTTTTCTCGTACATTTTTCCGGAAGAACATCAGGTAGTTTTCATCTTTCATTTTTCCGATAAAGGGTTTCGCACAGTCGGGTGGATCGATCCCAAAGTTCTGAGCAAACTCAAGGACGACTTTCTGAGGAACATCTTTGAGGTCAACGAGAACGGAGTCACGCTTCGGAGTGACGAGGATGGATGCCTTCTTCACATTGTCTAGGTACTTATCTTGCAAGAACGCGATTGGTGGATCTCTCCAGTCGACAGGATACGTGAACGATGCACGGGAGAATGCCGGACCGTAGGGTGTATGCTTCGTGAAGCCCCAGGGAACAGGCGGTTCACCGATGATGACGTAGCGATCAAAGTGGCAGGCGTCCATGATGTCGTCGATGATCTGAGCCGATTTCTGTTGCTGAGCATTGAAGGCCGTTCGTTCCTTCAGGAGTTGGCTGAAGTTCTGACGAGGTAGAGGAAGGATGAGGCCGAGGCAGGACATGAGGACAGCGACGGAGAAGACCCTGGAGAGTAGCTTCGATGGCACTGCAACGACTCCGGACAGACAGATGATGAAGGACAGCGCATAGAACGCAGTGCCGAATCCAAACTGTTGTGGGAGGTGGCCACCGAGACTGACGGTAACCCCGATGATGTACATGCCTCCGTAGGTTTTGAGCATCGCGGATCCTCCCCGTTTGTACGACTCTGGGAAATACTTTTGGTAGCCGAAGAACACAATCGCGACGAAGACAACGGTGAGCACGGCAACGAAGGGGAAGAGCGTGTCGAGCTCTTGGTACTGTGTGGCGTACGACAGCGTAACTCTCGTGATACTCCACCAGAGGACTGCAGAGAGGCTCATGAATATCAGAAGACCTCGTCTTTCCTGTGCCTTTGTGAAGCGTGAGAGGGAGAACGTTGCGCCGATGATGCCGAGCGCCACCGCGACGAGGAGTGGTGGAGAGAATGACCAGAGATCATCCATGATCCACGCTAGGTAGAAGCCATTCGACCACCACGGATCCTTCCAGTAGTTCAGACGCGGGCCGAGGAGCTCGGGGAGATAGATCGTGAGGTAGGGGATCAGGTACCCGAGAAGTGTCATCAGGATGATGCCGACGACGATGGCGATACCGAGTGTGATCGCGTATGTCTTCAGTACTTTATTGAATGGAAGGAGGAGTAGGAGCACACAGAAGCCCGTGAAGACGAATGGTTCTTTTATCCCGATCGCCGTCATGAGGATGAGGGATGCAATGATAGTTCCTGTGACACGAAGAGGTTTTTCCTTCCTGAGAAGGAACGCGTACAGGAGCATGAGAAACGTCCCGATGGATTCTGTCTGGAAGTGACCCGCTCTGTCGGCAAGCTGAAGCAGGAGGAGGACAGTGAAGACGAATGCGCCCCCGAGGATGTTGAAGCGCTGAAGTGCACTCTTCTCGTTCTTCACGTTCTCCCATGCGAAGAGGAGCATGAGGACAACAACCCCAAGCTCAGTCACTGCCTGGAGCGCATTCGCGAGACCCATACCCTTCGTGAGGGTGAGGGACACAGCGACGATCAGAAACATTCCCGGCGGTTTGAACTCGAAGAGATCGCGGTACGGTACGAGACCTTGTGTTATCCCTCTTCCGACCGTCGTATAAATGAGTCCGTCACCACCGTGGTGCAGTGGATTGATCTCAAAGAGGAGGAGTGAACAGAGTCTCCACAGTGCGATCACGCATCCGATCCCGATGATCACAGAGAGAACCTTTCGTAGGATGTTCTTCTCTTCTGCTGTACGCGGAGTTCCTTCTGACATTGCTACGCATCATAGTGCGTTGCATCGTAGTCGTACAGATATTTCTGACGTCAGTTTTCTGTGCATCTAAATCCTCGACACGAGATCATTGAGCGTGTGCGTCATCGCTTTCACGGCACCCTTGAGTGGCATTTCATTGAGTGAGTACACGACCTGCGTGTTCTCTGGATCAGTCTGGAGACCGATGACGATGAAGCCGGGCATACCGATCGACTTCAGGAATGCTTCGCACTGTTTCTGGATTGGGGAGGTGTCCATAGGGGGAGTATGTAGTATGTGATACGTAGTATGTAGTATGACAGAAAATCTTTGAAGAAGGCTTGCGATACTACATACCATATACTACGTACTACATACTCAAAAGAGGCTGTTTTCACAGCCCCTTTCTTTCGTCCATGAAAATCCTCCTAGAAATCTCCCATCCCTCCCATCCCTCCGCCACCTGGCATCTGAGGCATAGGAGACTCTTTCTTCGGAGCGTCGACGATGGCGACTTCGATTGTGAGGAACATCGCAGCGACAGACGCAGCATTCTGGAGAGCGAAGCGTGTTACTTTCTTTGGATCGATGATACCGATCGCGATCAAATCTTCGATCTTCTCAGTCGTTACGTTGTAGCCCATCTTCGCATCCTTTGATTGCTTGATGTGTTCGACGATGACAGAACCCTCGAGACCGGCGTTCTGCGCAATGTTCTTCGCAGGGTAGACGAGCGACATCTTCACGATGTCGATACCGATCTGTTCGTCTTCGTTACTACCCTTCAGCTTCTCGAGTGACTTGAGAGCATGGATGAGCGCAGCGCCTCCACCCGTGACGATGCCTTCTTCAGCGGCAGCGCGTGTAGCGGAGAGTGCATCTTCCACACGGTGTTGGAGTTCTTTCTGTTCCACTTCTGTCGCAGCACCGACTTTGATGACAGCGACACCTCCGCTGAGCTTCGCCATGCGCTCCTGGAGCTTCTCTCTATCGAAGTCACTGTTCGTATTCTCGATAGCGGCTTTAATCTCGTCGACGCGTGATGCGATGTCCTTCTTGTTACCGAGTCCATCGACGATGAGTGTGTTGTCCTTGCCAACGACGATCTTCGCGGCACGACCGAGATCCTCGATCTTCGTATTCTCCAGCTTGAGGCCGACTTCCTCGCTGATGACGCGTCCACCCGTGAGGATGGCGATGTCTTGGAGCATTGCTTTCCTGCGGTCACCGAAGGCAGGTGCCTTGAGGGCAACGGCGGTGAATGTTCCACGGATTTTGTTCACAACGAGTGTTGCGAGAGCTTCACCCTCGATGTTCTCGGCGATGATGACGATTTCTTTCTTCCCAGCTTGAGCGAGTTGCTCGAGGACGGGGAGGATTTCCTGGATTGATCCGATCTTCTTGTCGGTGATGAGGATGTATGGATTCTTGAACACGGCTTCCATACGTGTTGTGTCTGTGACGAAGTATGGTGAGATGTAGCCTGAGTCGAACTGCATTCCTTCGACATATTCTTCTTCCAGACCCATTGTTTGTCCTGCTTCCACAGTGACGACGCCGTCCGAGCCGACCTTATCCATGACTTTGGCGATAATTGTTCCCACATCGCTGTTCTGTGCTGAGATGGTTGCGACGGACGCAAATTCATCTTTTGTAGAAATGATTTTCTTTTGCTTCTCCAGGTCTGTGACTACTGCGTCAACGGCTTTCATGATGCCGTTCTTCATTGAAATGGCGTTTGCTCCTGCGGTGAGGTACTTGAGTCCCTCACTAATCATTCCTTCTGCGAGGACGGTCGCTGTTGTCGTACCGTCACCGGCTGCATCGTTTGTTTTTGTGGCGGCTTCTTTTACGAGTTGTGCGCCCATGTTTTCCCATGCGTCATCGAGCTCGATTTCCTTGGCGACGGTCACACCGTCTTTCGTCACAGTTGGTGCTCCATAGCTCTTGGCAATGAGTGCATTGCGACCGTTGGGACCCATCGTGACGCGGACAGCATCAGCGAGTTTTTTGACACCACGGACGATCTTCTGACGAGCGTCGTCTCCAAAGGCGAGGTTTTTTGCAGACATAGATGAGGGGGGAAGTGGAAAGTATGAAAGTGGAAAGTGCGAAAGTGAATTTCTTTACTTAACGATGCCTAGGACGGAGTCGAGATGAAGGATCTTCACTTCGATGTCCTTGCCTGCCTTTGTCTTCAGCTTCACATCATCACCGGCGTACTTGCCGAAGAGGACGATGTCACCGATCTTGAGGAACTCCGTTGGATTTGGCGTGTCCTTGCCAACTCCGCCCTTACCGAGAGCGATGACTTTGCCTTCCTGTGGTTTTTCCTTGTTTGCAGTCTCTGGGATGACGATGCCGGAGGCGGAGACTTGCTCCTTCTCCATTGGCTGGACGACGACACGATCGCCGATGGGTTGGATAGTGACGCTGAGTTCGTCTGTTGCAGTGTCTTTGGGAGACATAGAGAATGAAGGAGGAAATAAATAGATCGATCGTGCACGTGTGATCGATTAGCAGTCGAAAGTCTAGAGTGCTAGTTTTGTTTCGTCAAGATCTACGGTAAGTCCTGAATTACTTTTCTGAGCCTTCCAACGTTGCCGTGAGTGTTTTATTGAATTCTAGTATTCCTAACGTTTCTTTCGCTTTCTGTTGCGCACACTCTCCACCTGTGAGGATGGGAATAAAAATCGGAGAGAGCGTCGCTCCAACGGTTGATGCATTCAGTAGCGATATACAGTGTTCAGTCACTTCTTCTTGATCTTCTGGGTACTCTGCGATCTGACGGAGAATGTTACAGATTTCTTTTTGGTCATCTGCAGGGAGTGTTTGGATGAAGTTCGCAGCGTTCATGGGGTTTCTGTTTTGCTCTGTACCAAAATTCCATGCGATTTTTCCTGCCATCATAATTCCGATTTTCTTACTGATGGTTGTCATCGATTGTTTTGCTTTCTGGAGTGACTCACGTCTCTGATGATCCAGTGGCTCTTCCTCGAGGTCGAAAGAATGTGGAGGGGTGACCGTGCTACTCTGCGCTTCTGGAATACCAAGCTCTCTCGCTGCTGTACTAAAATACGCCATGATGCATAGTACGAGCGCACAGCGCGTCAGATTTACTCCGGTTTCTGGTGTGCGTCCTTCGCTGTTCACTGTTTCAATCATAAACCTATCTAATCATTTTTTTGATTGAGGGCAACTTTCTTGCGTACATGGTTGGATGTTTCTTGTAGTTTTACGCTGAATTGGCTTGCCATGAAACCGCAGTCGAATGGTGCCCTGTTTGCACCATGTAAGATCCGATATAACCAATAATATCCTTAGGTGTTCATGTCCCCATAATCAACACGTTCTCTTGGGAAAACTTCGCAATGCCATTGAAAAATTGAATTTCATACATCCCTCCCAATGCCTGGGGAAGGAGCTGAGAAACACCATTGTTTTTTAGATGAGCAAGGAGCCATTGATTGCTCGTATCATGGCCAATGATTGCAATTCTCCCGATCTGCTGTCTTTGCAAATCTAGCCATCCTTGTACAACACGGTTACGGACTTGCATGGGAGTTTCACCGACTGGAAACGCGAGAGCGTCGATGTCCTGACAATAGGCTATAGCAATTTCTGGAAACTCCTGTTGAATTTTCTCCCAACTCTTCACTGGCGGGATATGCAATTCTTGAAACCGCTTTTCGATGACATGCTCCGTCCCTTTTTTGGCCAGCTCGATTCCAACAATGTCTGTTCTCCTACGACCAGTTGTGATAACTCTCTGTATTTGTTTATCATAAAGAAATTGTACTATTTCCAGCGACATTTTCTCACCTTCCGATGAAAGGGGGTAATCGAGTGAACCTCGGCCAATTACTCGAAGCCGAGGATCAACAGCACAGTGACGGAAGAGGTACAGTGTCTCAGCCATATTCTCTTGTTAAAATATTTTTCCTAGACTCGCATGCGATCATACAAGCAACACTGAGTTCACAAAAATCTTTCATAAACGTTAACTTCCAGAGCAGTTCTCTTTTGTTGCGATTCTTAAGCATCGAGTACTTTTTCTACTAAAACAGATTTAGTATTTTATTAGGTACCCTGTTTTGCACGATGTAAGAAACCTGCTGATGGCCGCGCCACGTGATCGCGAGTAGCCACGTAAAACCGCTCCGCGGAACGTGGCACGTACAATCTGCTCTCGCTTCACTGCGAGCGATTGTACGTGGTGCCCAGAAGAGGACCCTTCGCTTTGCTCAGGGCAAGCTCGAACAATGTGGCTTGCCATGAATGAGGGACGCAGGACAAGAAAGGAATTATGGGCCCTTCGACTCGCTACGCTCGCTCCCTTCGATAAAAACTCAGGGTAAACAGGGTCATTCGTCTCAGCGCCTGAAGTGAATCTGAGCAGGAGAATGGTTTACCATGAGCGAAGTGCCATAGTGCTGAGTCGAATGGTGCCCAGAAGAGGATCCATCGTCGCTACGCTCCTCAGGACAAGCTCGAATCAAGACAATCCCATAATGTTTCTTTCTTAGCACGTCTCCAGCCTTTGATTTCTTTTTCACGAATTCGAGCTGACATTCTATCTGGTTGTATTTCTGACCAGAGTAACTTCTTCATAGGAATTTTCTTTGTATGACGACATGCAATACCTAACTGATGTTCATTTATTCGACGTTGCAGGTTTTCTGTAAAACCAACATAATATGAATCGTCCAACAATTGAATTATATACACGTGAAACATAGATGGCTTGCCATGAGGAGTCACGCTTCAGCGTGACGACGAATGGTGCCCAGAAGAGGACTCGAACCTCCACACCCGTGAGGGTACTAGCTCCTGAAGCTAGCGCGTCTGCCATTTCGCCATCTGGGCAATCGATACGATAAAGAACGTTCGCCTATCGTAGCGGGAAGTACTCGACTGGCAAGATTTACTGAAGACTAGACAAAGCGCAGTCCGACGATGCCAGCCATCACGACAATAATGCAGATCCACTGTTTGGCTCGGAGAGGTTCCTTATAAAAGAGCCATGCGATCATCGACGTGACAACGAGTGATGCAGTGCCGATGCTACTGACGATGGACACTGGTCCGATCTCAGTCGCGAGTCCAAAGAGTCCTGTACCGATGAGTGTTGGAGAAGCGCAGAGCGCTAGTAAGGTACAGTCTCTGAGCGAGATGCGTGCTAACTTCTTCCCAGTGATCAGATAGCGAATGACTACAAGTGCGAGGGCGCCGAATCCGACAAACACTTCCCAGTAGTATCCGACAATCCATGGACTGTGCGTCTTTGAGAGTGCTGAGAAAATGGTGATCGTGATCGCAAAAGGGATGGCAGCGAGCGCACTGAGTGTGATTCCCCATAGGCGATTATTCTTCAGATGCTTGTGGTGATTTTTCTGAACTCCCAGAGCCACGGTTCCGAGAAGAATAATTCCGATGAGCATGAGAGTGTTACGATCCACATCTTCTCCTAGAACAGTCACTGCGAAGAACAGAATCGTGAGTGTGGCAAATGCTTTATTGAGTGAACCTGCTACACCCATCGGTACATAGTTCAGCGCGGAGTACGCGAGCCCAAGAGAGACACCACCTGCGATACCCGCAATGAGGAGCCACTTCCAATATGCTTGAAGTTCGACAATATCGGTAATCGTTCCTCCGAGGAGTAAGGGTGTGAGTGTGATGATGAATGACAGTCCTCGGTATGTAGCTGTGCTCAGACCGTCCATTTTTCTGCAGTAGTGGACCATGAGTACGCTCTGGAGCGAGTACCCGATCATCGAGCCGATGGCGTAGAGGTAGAACATCGAATGCATTCTACAGTTCTGCGATCGCTATGCACTCTCTTCGCTTCATCCTATGATGTGACTATGCGCTCCCTGTCTGTTCGAAACATCGTCCAGTTCATCCTCCTGGCGCTCGTCCTGTGTTCGGTTCTGTGGAAAGGTGGCAAGGCGCTCGATGCCGTCTGGGTTCTGTCGATCGTGAGTGCACTCTCGGTTTTTCTCCTGCTCTTCAGGAAGTCGACATCAGCTGTTCGGCTTCGTGCCATCCCTCTTCCTCTCTTCGTCTTCACGATGCTCTTCATCGCGCTGACGTGCGTGAGCTTCGCACTCTCACTGACGCAGAACTACGGACTCGATGAAGTCCTTCAGACAACGGCTCTTGGCCTTCTTTTCCTACTCATTCTTTCGCTGGACTCTACGGAAATCTTTCGCCGTTCATTCGCTCGGGTTCTCTCGATCGCTCTGCTCCTCGCCCTCAGCATCGGTTTCGTCGTGTACGTCTTCCAGCCGGTGTCGCGCTTCGTCGGAACCTTCTTCGACTATCGCTTCCACACAGACTACTGGCCCAACGCCTGGGGGGAGTTCTTCCTGCTCGCGTGGCCGATCCTCCTCTGGTCACTCTTTCTGCGACGTCAGACGAGACAAGGACAGCAGGTTCTCTCCGCGTGTGTCTTTGGCGTTGCTCTCGGAAGTTTCTTCTTGAGTTACTCGCGCGGGTCATTTATCGCTTTTGCTGGGCAGATCGCGCTCCTCAGTGTTCTCGCTGTGTATCAGTACCGTCGTTCATTCGCCTGGGCGAGCATCGCTTCCCTAGGACTTCTCTCCCTACTCGTTTCTCTCGTAACGTTCATCGGGTTCAATCACCTTCGCTCTACCCACTTCCCCGTTGAATCAGTCATGCAGAAGGCGACATTCCAGTCCTCGGAGGGTACGTCCTCGATCAATGAGAGACAGTTGTTCTTTGAGCAGAGTCTGGAGCTTCTCAGGCTCAAACCCCTCTCTGGGTACGGACCGTATGCGTTCCGCTTCATTCAGCCCCATGTGCAGACGGGCGTCCTGCAGACGTCGGATCACCCACACAATGTGTTCCTGAAGTTGGCTCTTGAGAGGGGAGTGGGGGCGTCACTCGTGTTCCTTCTCGTTCTTCTCTTCTCTCTGTTCCCTGCGGTTGCTTCGCTTCTCAAAAGGAAGGCTCATGAAAAAGATTCTCTCACAGCACTCTTCGTCGTGAGCGTCCTCGGCGTCCTCGCGCATAATCTCATCGATTACAATCTTCAGTTCGTCGGGATTGCTCTCCCGTTCTGGATCCTTCTTGGGTTCCTTGCGTCCACTCATCCACAGCAAGTGCCCGCGCTACCGTCGATACAGCGTCTACTCCTCTTCGTACTGTCTGGCATCTTTCTGATTATTGTTCTGGTCGAGGGTTTCTTCCTCGGTCTGTCATCACTCGCGCGTCACAGTGAGGCACGTGGTGACAGCACTCAAGCGCTTCAGTACTACGCGCTGACGGATCACTCACTCTTCCCGCGTGATGCGTGGCTGAGCCGTGCAGCGCTCCTCCTTCGGCAGGAGAAGTACCAGGATGCCGAGAGCGCAGTCTCGGTCTACGTACGAAGTAATTCTGCTGATGCTCGCGGGTGGAGGTTGCTCGGGGATATCTACCTATCTTGGGATAAGAGAGAGGATGCTCTCCGCGCCTACGAGAAAGCGTACGAGTACGGTCGATGGAACGATGCGGGCATCATCAGAGGTCTGGTCTATCTCTTACAGCGTGATCGTAGCAAGCTCGTCCTCCGTCGACATGAGATCGATACACTCCTGAATGAGTATGCCTTCGCGATCGAGCATAATGAACATTTCATCGCGCTTGGGTTCAACGTCGAGGAAACCGTCTCTCTTGCAGAGCTCCTTGGAAAGATCTTCCCGGGAGACCAGTCAGCGTATCGCTCACTCATCGATCGAGTCTCTGAGCATGCACTCCTCGAGCGTTCGGTGTACTCTTCTCGTCCTGCGGGGTTCCTCTGGTGAGAAAGAATCTCTCTCTTTATCCGTCTACTCTCTACACTCGCATCCTCGCTATGAGGAGCGTAGGATACATCTACTTCCTTTCTCAACTTTCATGCGTCGCTCCTCACTCATCGCTCTCTCTCTGTCACTCGCTCTCGTCTTCAGTGCCTGCTCCAAGCAGATCACGAGGGATGAGGGTGATATTCTCGAAGTGAAGGAATTCAACACCGTCATGCAAACAGAGAAAGATCTCATCGATCCCGTGCACGGTAAACAGACAGCTGTCTGGTACGGTGCGATGAGTGGAGTGGGGGAGACGAAGGCGAACGGTGTCGGTTTTGTTCATCGCTTCGAAGATGGCGCGTCTACGGTCACGATCAACCTCAATGTGCTGTTGGCTCAGAAGGGGTACCGTTACGTTGGTGTCCTTTCGACGCCCGACGGATCGAAGACAGTTGATGTCGGTGAGATCTCTAGCATCATCGGCGACGCTCGACACTCAGGGAAGATGGAAACGACCATCGATACGACAGGGATGACCATCATCAATGTGTATTCCGTGAAAGGTAGTGAGAAACCTGCACAGGGAACACTGATCGCGACAGGCACGCTGAAGGAAGCTCCAAAGAAGTAGGGGACTACCTAGAGGCTAATCGTTGGTACAGTTGTTGCCATCGCGTATACGACAACTCCTGTGACGAGGATCTGGACGAAGACGAGTCCGAGATACTTCCTGCGTTGGATGAAGTATGGTGATTTCATAGAAAGT
>CAZDQZ010000036.1:0-11031 GCA_964507835.1 uncultured Candidatus Peribacteria bacterium
GCGGTAGAAGACTTGCAGACCGAGCGGAGAGTCGAGTGTTTTTCCTACGGCACACGGTGGTGGAGTTTCGGTGAAGGCGTACTGCACGTACTCGACCACACCCTGAATGTGCGGACGGGCGAGGGGGAGCTTCGTGATGATGATGTGTGCGCTTGAGATTTGGTCGAGGAAGCTCATGAAGAAATTCAGGTAGCCTGTGGCGAACGTGTGCTGAAAGAAGATCGGACCCATTGGCGAGTGTTTCGTGAAGCCGAAGACATTCGTCCCCGGTTCGCCGACGATCAAGTACTGCGGGACATCGCAGGCGTCTAGGAGTGCGTCGATTGATACGGCAAGGCGTTGTTCGATCGTTGCATTACTACTCCACACAGATCGCCGTTCCTCGGTGTTCGTGCGTGCATGAAGGACGCTCGATGAGACGATGAGGACGATGATGAGCGCTACGAAACGCGAGAGAGTCTTCTGCGCGAGGATTTCTGTTTCAAGGAAAAGGAAGATGAGAGAGAGGTAGATCGCAACTGCGAATGCGAAGTGGTGCTGGATGAAGTCTCCGGCGATCCCCGCGAGGTAGCCTACTATCCAGAGCGCAAGGAGGGAGAAGGCAATATCGCGCGTGACGCGTAGTCGATCATGTGTGCCCTGGAGGATAGAAACGATGGAGCCAATAATCATGATCACTCCTGTGATCATCCATCCGGCACTCAGCTCCGGTGTCCAGTTCGCCGTGATCCACACGAGTGTTCGGTGGATCTGTACGCCGTAGAAGAGTGTGGTGACACCTGTGATCAAGACGACGAAACGCAGTGTGTCGGAGAGAGTCGTGAGATCCAGGCGGGCACTACGTACCATGTGCCAGAGCCAGAGGAGCCCGAGGGCGAGCGCGAGAAAAGGTGAGAAGTTCCAGAGGGACATCGCCGTGAGCTCGAGGAGGGTGGATCGCTGGAACGGTGATCCGAAGCGTTGCACTCGGCCGTTGATCATGAAGGGGAGATAGACATTGATGTAATCTTGTAGTGACCCAAACACGGCAATACCGATGAAGAAGAGTGCGCCCGCGATGGCGCCCGGGATGACGAGTAGGAACAGAACATCTTTCCACGACCGGCAGAGCAGGAGGCCGGCGACGGCCATTGCGAGGACGAAGGGTTCCTTGAAGAATGCAGCACCGAAGAAGCAGAGTGTTGCAGTGATCAATCGGAGGGGGGTCGCGCGTTCTCGAAGCATCCACGCAGAGCCGACGTATCCACAGGCGAAGAGCACACCGAAGGACTCCGTCTGAAATTCTCCACTCGTGAGGGCGGTGTACATCGTGAGTGCGCCCGCGCATCCCATGAGGAAGAGGAGAGTGTACCAGCGCTGAGGACTCTCAATTTTCTTCCACTGAAGAAGGAGAGGAGCGAGGATGACGATAGGGAGGAGCACGAAGATGAGACCTTGCTGGATGAAGCCTAGTGACATCGAATCGGTGAGCGCGTAGGAGAGTGCACTCACGAGGAAGATGCCTGGTGGCTTGATCTCCAGGAGATCGCGGTAAGGAACGAGTCCATTGACGATGCCACGACCGATCGTCCAGTACACTGGGCTATCGTCGTTGAATGCACCACTCGCTTCGTAGAGGAAGCGGAGGATCACCTCAGTACCGATGAAGAGACCGAGGAGAATGCAGAGAGTGACGAGGATCTGCACGCGTCTTTTTTCGATGAATGTACGAAGTGTCATACGACTAGCGTATCACGAAGCGAGAGATTGTGGGATCTGTCGCACAGCGTATGAATGTCCTGTGTGCTGTAAGAATTTTTTGAGGCCCGATTGATCGATATTGAGCGTCGCTGTGTTGATCATGGGATGAAACGCGAAGAGGCCGATGTTCCATGCGTCCTCATCGATGATGACCTCGATGCGATGGTCCTTGTCATGTGTTAAGCCAAAGGGCGTCACGGAGCCTGGAGTGACACCGAGGAGCTCCATAAGGAGTTCTGGGGAAGCGAAGCTGAAGCTCTGATCGCCGTATTCCTTTGCGAGTGCGCGTGTGTCGACTCGTTTATCGTGCAGAACAATGGCGAGCAACATTTTGCCACTACGCTTACCCTTCATGAGGAGTTGCTTCGTATGTGCACCGGGGATCTTCTGCTCGAGCTTCTCACTCTCTGCGCACGTGAAGACCGCGGGATGATCGTGACGGGTGAAAGGGATCGTAAGCGAGGCGAGAAGTTGCAGAAGTTCGTCCATGGAGAGGTTCGGTAGGCTTGGTAGGTGAGGTAGGTTGGTACGTAAATATTGATACCGTGTATCGTACGCTTGTTTCTCCTTGCTGTACCTACCATACTTACCTTACCTACCGTACCTATGTTAAAAGCCGACCACCCCTTCTCGCTCATCCTCTTCGGTGCTTCTGGGCACCTCGCCAAGATCAAGATTTTTCCTGCACTCTACTTTTTGGCGCTGAAGAAGCGTTTTCCTGCGCAGTACAACATTGTCGGGTACTCGCGCACACCGATGACCGATACTGCCTTCCGCGCACACGTGGCGAGTGCGATCAAAGAGTACGTGCTCGAAGTGAATGAAAAAGTTCTGAGCGAATTTCTCACGCACGTGACATATCACGCAGGGCAGTACGACAGTGTTAGTGATTTCAAAAAACTGGGTACGAAGCTCGATGCCCTCGAAGGATCCACGAAAAATCTTGTGCGACTAGCGTATCTCTCCATTCCCCCGAGTGCGTTTGCAAGCACCATTCAGAATCTCTGTGAGGGGGGCGTTCATAGGAACGGAGGTAGTTTTCGGTGCATTGTCGAGAAGCCGGTGGGGTCAAATCGTGCGACGTTCGAGGAGATTTACGGCGTCCTCAGTCGTTGCTTCACGCCTGACGAGATCTATATCCTCGATCACTACCTTGGCAAGGAAGCCGTGCGCAATGCGTACTACCTCCGTCATGCGAATCCTGTCATCGAGCGCCTCCTCAAAAATTCACTCATCTCGCACGTGCAGATCGTGGCGTCGGAGTCGGCAGGTCTCGAAGGTCGAGCGGGGTACTTCTCTGCGGTGGGCACACTACGCGACATGTTTCAGAGTCATCTCCTACAGATCACGGCTCTCCTTACGATGCGACTCGTATCGGATGTGAAAGATTTGAAAGCGACACGTCTCGACGCCATTCGGAAATTTTACCTTCCGCACGCGGCGTCGCTACGAGACATCATCATGCAAGGGCAGTATGGAGAGGGCACGATCGCAGGCAAGTCCGTACCGGCATTCCGCGAGGAGGAAGGAGTCGATGCAGATTCGCGTACGCCGACGTACTGTGCCATGCGTGTGCAATCTCGTTCATCGAGATGGGAAGGAGTGCCAATATTTTTACGTTCAGGCAAACGCTTGAAGGTGAAGGAGACACGCATCTCGATTGAGTTTCATGAGTCGGCAACTTTGATTGGTAAGGGCGAGGCGAAGAATCGTCTCGATATCATTCTGCAGGGCGAAGCAGGTATGAAATTATATTTGCAGACGAAGCTCGGTGGGTCTGAGCCCAAGTTCCGTCCACTCGTGCTGGAGGATCCACTCGTGTGTATGGGGGACTGCTTGGTCGAGCACAGCTTGTTGCTCCTCGAAGCCATCAACGGCAACCAAGAATGGTTCCTCCACCCCGATGAAGTGCGAGCGTGTTGGGATCTCATCGATCCTCTGCAGTCATACCTCGATGATCCAAAGACTCCTCTCGCGATTTACGAGTCTGGTATTGCTGTCCCACCTGCTTCCGCCGAGTTCATCGGCAGGAGTGGGCATGCGTGGTTCTAGCGCAGAGGGTATATTTGCATAAACAATAAATATATTTTATAATGCAAATATGGTCGCACTCAATGAAGAAGGATTTGAGTATGAAAATCTTCCACCACCATCACCACCGTCAACATATCTTGTCCTTGGCAGGAATAATGATACGAGTTCACGGATAGATTTTCTTTCAAATGCTCCCAGCGATTACGATCTAAAACACCAGGTTGTTTGCATTCGTTTCGATTCAAGAGTTGCACTTGAAAAAGTACTTGATGGCTTCAGAAATCTATCCGATTATTCAGTTTCGTCGATTTCTCATTTTGTTGATACATTTCAAAGCACACTGGTTCATGTTGACCGTGAAGTCATTCCTTTTCAAGTAGCTTTCCGCAATCAGTATAAGGTTCTTTGGCAGAGGACGTCGTAGTTGCCGACGCGTCGATCTGCATTCCTAATACAGCAAAAATATGGTATAATTACTATATGAATAAACATGAAAAATTAATAGGACAAATACCACAAGTGCAACAAGAATTTGCGCGTTCTAAGCCTGCCGAGTCAGGGATTTTAACAAAGACTCTTCAGGAAGCGATCGATGATTTGAGAGCTCTGCATGTGACGATCTGTGGCGCACCTCACGAAGGAGGGGTGCCTGGTTATCGTAGTAACACTTCATGTGTGCTTCGCGAAGGCAATCTCGTTTGCGGTCATCCAGAGCTGGGCTTACATAAAAAATTGCAATCGTATCTATGGCTTGCTCACGCTTTTGGCGCCCCTTTGAATCTTTCGAATCTTGATGGAGCTAGCGTCAAGGATGAGATGCAAGCATTGGAGGATCTCACAGAAGGAAGTTCTGGCCTCCGTGGGATGGATCGTGGTGCGCAGAATCTATTGGGGGGAGCTCATCATCATGAAGATCTCATTCATCCTATGGTTGCGAAGGCGCAGGAAGATGCTCCATTACGATCGGCTGTGGATGGACGCAGGGTTATTCAAGCGGTTCAAGGTGATCTTGGGCGACAAATGACAGATTTTCGAGATCGTATCGTCTCCGCACTTGAGTCAGTCATCGAGCCTCCTTCTTGGCAAGAGAAGATGAGGTCATGGCTCAGTCAACACGTGACAGCTCTGCCATTCCTTTTTTCAAAACGCAGTGCAGGCTTCAAGCCTGCGTCACTACCAGAAGAACTCTCCACAGCCATTGAACGCTTTCGTTCTGTCCCAGACGGAGAGCAGGAGTTGCAGTCTGCTCGGGCAGAGATTGCACGTTACTTCGACGATCCGCAGAATCAAGAAAAGTTGAGCATGGTGATCCGTGCCTGTCTTCATCGTGACTTCAACGACACGTCTGAATATGAGGTGATCCGTGCCGCTGGACGCCTCGTGTACGTCGCTCGTCAGGAAGAGGAATGGAGAACGGTGTCTCGTGAAGAGAAAAGACAAATATATGCACTACAGCAACAAATGATTTTTACTGTTCTTCGACGATCACATCAGAAGCGCGGTCTTCCACTTCCTGAAGCCACTTCTCTTGCGCGTTCCGAGACAAAAATGATCTTCCGTTTAGGATTGGTCACGACTTATTCTGCGGAGGAATTACATGATGATCGATAGTTCAGGATTCTAGTCTCGACCGTGTATACTCTTTCTATGTCCATGCGCATCATTACCGCAGAGTCGACTGATGAATTCGTTCGTCTGGCTCAGCAGTGGATCACTGGCACCATCCTCGAGGCTCAGGAGGATCAGGAGAAGCAAGTACTCATCGGCTTGTCCGGTGGCAAGACGCCAGGGGCCATCTATACCGCCCTGTCGAAGGAATCGATGATCGCGTGGGAGCGCACGCTCTTCTTTCTGACGGATGAACGATACATCGATAGCAAAGCATCAGAGAGCAATCAGCAGATGGTCTGGAGCACACTCCTCACGAACGAGGGTGCACGCGCGAGGACTCTGTTCCCCAATACTGCACTTCCGCTTGCAGATACGGTCTCCAGTTACAACGATCGTCTCCGCGACATGAAGCCTGACATCGTGATCCTCGGCATGGGTGAAGATGGGCACATTGCATCACTCTTCCCCCCTCTACCGAAGGAAGCTTATGGCCCACAGAAAGTCATTCATACGACGACCGATACGTTCTCCGTTCGTGATCGCATCAGTGTGACGCTCCCCTTCCTCATCAGCGCATCGCACAGACTCTTCCTTATTACGGGGGCAGAGAAAACGAAGCTCCTCGAGACGATGCGCCAAGAACCGGAAGATTTCAATCGCTATCCCGCACAATATCTTTTCGATGAACGGACGACGTGGTTGGTAGGACCGTAAGCGCGCCTCTTCGACCCGCGTCGCGCCTCGAAGAGGCGCGCTCATCGCTATTTCAAGTACACCGTCGGATTCTTCTTCACACCGTTCACGTGGACTTCGAAGTGGAGGTGGATGCCGGTGGGTCCGTGGACACGTCCGGTGTTCCCCATGAAGGCAATCGGCTGACCACGAGCGACCTGATCGCCCTTCTGCATGTAGAGCGTTTTGTTGTGTGCGTAGAGCGTGATGATGCCGTTCCCATGATCGATCTCGATGACGTTACCGTAGCCACCGTTCCAGCCGTAGTCTGAGCGAATGACCGTCCCTGCCTCCGCTGCGAAGATCGGAGAGCCACCGCGGTGCTGGAGATCGATACCGAAGTGCACACCGCTGAAGTACTGCGTGTAGAAACAGTCGCATGGCATCTGGAAGATGCCGTTACTCGGGGCGATGGAATAATTCTTCACTTCAGGGAAATTGATAGACGTATTCGGGATCGTTGGCTTGAATGTCGGCTTGGGGATGGAGGCGACGGGGCTCTTTTCGATGATCGGCTTCCCTCCGGGTACGATGAGATCTTGTCCTGCGAGGAGATAGCTTCCCTGCAATTTATTCTGCTTTGCGATGACGCTGGTATCGACAGCGTAGAGATCGGCGATGGTCTTCAGATTCTGGCCACGCTTCACCTTGTGGATGACGCCATCGACAGGGAGGATCAGGAGTTTCTGACCGGTTTTCACCTGATCTTTCTCCGAGAGGCCGTTTGCCCACCGGATCGTCTCCGGCTTCAAGAATGACAACTTCGCGATCGAAGTGATGCTCTCGCCTGCCTCCACAGTATGGAGGATGCCTTCACTGAAGGCGCTCCTCGTCCCCTGCTCCGTGAGGGCTGATGTTTTCATGAGGAATCCTTCCTCTGCGAGGAGGAATCCATTCGTATCGACATCGATATCCGGTGGCGGTTCCGTCTCTGCTTCAGGACTGTAGACGGGCAGGAAGAGCGAGATGATGAAGACAGCCACACACAGGATGCGCACTCGTATCTGTAGCCACACATGATGAGGTGAATGATGTGGTCGCATAGACAGGGATTATTTCGATGCCTTGTGGACGGCTTCCAAAATGTGGAGACCGTCAGTATACCGATCTTTTGACCCGAGGAGGACCAGAAGGTAGGGATGATCTTGTTCGTGGAAGAGGATGATGAGACATTCCCCGGCGTTGTCTGTCGTTCCGGTCTTCACGCCGAAGACATCTTCGTTGTAGTGAAGCATCTCATTCGTGTTCCTGAGGTCGTAGCGTTGCCCTTCCTGCGACGAGATGCGTATGTTTCTCGTTCGGACAATACTCGCGAAGCGTTCGTCTTTCAGTGCTGCCATCGTGAGCCATCCCAAGTCTCGTGCACTGGCGTACTGCTCGGGGTGGTCTAATCCTGCAGGATTGGCAAAGTGCGTGTTCCGTAGTCCGAGTGACTGCGCTCGTTCGTTCATGCGTTGGACGAATGCACCGACACCCGGCCCATCGTACGTGGCGAGTGCATAGGCAGCATCATTAGCGGAGGGGATCAGGAGTGCACGAAGCAGATTGCCGATCGCCATGTGTTGCCCAGACATGAGGCCGACTGTAGAGCCACGAATTTGCTCTGAGATGCCGGGGATGGTCACGACATCCGTCATCGCGTGTCGTTCGAGAATGAGGAGAGCCGTCATGATTTTCGTCAGACTCGCCATGGGCAGTCGGGCATCTGCGTTCTTCTGAAATACCTCCGTACCACTGCGTGCATCGATGAGGAGAGCTCCGGTTGCCGATATTTCTTTGGGTAGTGCATCGATGCGTATCTGCGTTGGCGCAGAGATGTGCATACGTTCGATGCCCGGCAGGGGTGTCACGAGAGGAGTGAGTGACCCAGGAGAGACGATGCCGAGGAGGAGGACAGACGCGAGGGAGAGCATGAGGAGTGGTCGTAAATTGTTCGTACGCGCACAGTGTGCGGAGATGCAGAGATTTCCTTGATTACTTGTACACGATTTTATCGGCGATACGGAGATCGATGTACTCTTTCACTTGATCGAGGGAAATTTCTTTCAAAAATTCTCGGAAGCGCTGAAATTGCATCGGAAGATCGGTGCGTTCGTCGAACCAGAGTGTACCTTTTGGTGTCTTGATATGGAATTCCTGTGCACGGAGATAGACGATGATTTTCGTTGGTTGTAGGCCGAAATCACGGCGGAGTGTGTCGCGTGCGAGGAAGATCGTTCGTAGCACCTCTGACGTAAGCAGTTTCGTGCGGTTCTGCGGGACGATGCCCCAATCGGTGATGACGATGCGTTCGAGCTTCTCCTTCGTCAAGCGTATCGGCGAGGTGACGTACGTCCCCTGCGTCGTGACGTACGCATACTGCACAGTTCCCGTCCCGGCACGGACGGCTCCGGATTGCGTATCGGTTTCTTTCGTACCACTCTCTTCCATCACCACCTCTGCGATGACGGGCTCCAGAGCGATGAAGACAGAGAGTGTGGACGGATACTCCTTCCCGATCGATACCGACGTGATGTCGGGATACACAGCTTCGAGCATCGATGACACCTGTGCTTTCGTAATGAGGACAAGACGTTGATTGAAGAGCGGAGAGAGTGTCTGCTGGATCTCCCCCGGATCGATGCGCGGATCTCTACGCTCGATGTTGATGCGTCGCACATTGAAGAATGGCGCGAAGAGGAGCACTGAGGACACCGTCACGATGACGATCCCGACCGTGATGACAAGCCAGAGGCGGAACTCCGATGTCACGAGTGCACGGAATTGCGAGAGGCGTCGCACCATGCGTACCCACCGTTCCTTTCGGCGTCGCTTCCTGCGTTCCGATGTGAAGGTGTACTTCTTCGCAAGCGTGCGTGTGCTTGGGCTGAAGGATCGTCGAAATTTTTTCGGTAGCCGACGGGGACCACGGAGTGGCATCTTGTCCAGTGTAGAGGGCTGAGCGTGATCTCGGAACTGTTCGCGTACGCCAGTCTATGTCATAGTGAGACCTATGAAGATTGCCATTGTTGCCGACTGGCTTCCGACCTACGGAGGTGCTGAACACGTTCTCTCAGCACTTGTTTCCGTGTGGCCATCCGCACCGATCCATACCACCGTCCTTCGCACCCCATTTCCAGGGCCGTTACCGACAGGGAGGGTGCGTACAGATTCTTTTCTGCAGACGATCTTCCGCGTCCTCGGTAGGCATCAGATTCTCCTGCCATTCATGCCGAGAGCCATCGAACGGATCGATCTTCGTGGATATGACATCGTCCTCAGCTCATCGCATGCGGTAGGCAAGGGGGTCATTCCTCCTGCGACGAGTGTGCACGTGTGTTACTGCCATACGCCGATGCGCTACGCATGGGAGATGGAAGCACAGTATCTCAAAGATTTTCGCGTGAAGGGATTCCTGCAGAAGCGTGCACGTCGGGAACTGAAGAAATTGCGTCGGTGGGATCTCTCGACCGCGAAACGTGTCGATATCTTCATCGCCAATTCCTCTGAGACGCAAGAGCGCATTCAGCGCATCTACGGACGAGACAGCATCGTGATTCCTCCGCCAGTGGAGGAGCGATTTTTTGTCATACCTATTGTCCAAACCCCAACCCCAACCCCGTATTTCCTCGCCCTCGGTCGTCTCGTGCCCTACAAGCGTTTCGATCTCCTCATCGAACTTGCGAACCGCCTGCAGTTTGCTTTGAAGATCGGTGGGACGGGTTCTGAGTTTGAGCGCCTGAAAGCTATGGCAGGGCCGACGGTTACATTCCTTGGTTTCGTGCCGGATGCCGATCTTCCATCACTCTACACTGGTGCGTCGGCACTCTTCTTCCCTCAGCACGAAGATGCTGGCATCGTGCCGATGGAGGCGCAAGCGTGTGGTTTGCCAGTCATTGCGTACGACAAGGGTGGTATCCGGGATGTCATCAAGGACGGCGTGAGTGGGGTCTTTGCCTCTGCGCAGACGATTGATGCATTCGCGTCTGCCGTACAACGCTTCCAGTCCATCGCGTGGGATCGGTCAGCGATCCGCGAGCATGCGAGGCAGTTTCACATTGAGAAATTTACGGAGAGAATGCGTGATGCAGTACATCGTGCGCAGAAGAATTTTCATCGATAGATGCCCATTGTTCTGGTGCGTTCATCATGGAAATTGTGATGAATTTATAGATTATTGTCGACATTCAACATACGATATTCGACATTCGCATCCATGCGCTCTCCCACGTCACACAAAGGCGATAATGGTTCGGTCGCTATCATTGGCGGTTCCCTGCATCAGCACGGTGCTCCCCTGTTCTCCGCACTCGCCGCGGAAGCCTCGGGCGTTGATTTGATTTATCTCTTCGTTCCCGAGTGCCACCGTGAGGTCGCGAAGCATGCGTCACTCAATGTGCAGGTGTATACCTTCGGGTCACTGAAGTCCGATGAAATTTCAGCGAGTGATCGCACGCGCATCGTGGAGTTCCTCGCGACGATCGACACGGCTGTCATCGGTCCAGGACTCGCACGTACAGCGTCGGCGCTCTCCTCTCTCATGACACTCCTCGAGGAAGCCCCCTGCCCGCTCGTCGTCGATGCCTCCGCTCTCCAGAAGCAAATAATGAAGTTCATCTGTGGGAGACATTCCGTCCTTACGCCACACTTGGGTGAACTGGAACGCATGGAACTCGCACAGAATGATCTGTCGTCTGTATGTATGGAGAACGCTTGCACGATTCTGAAGAAGGGCGTCGTCGACACCATCGTCTCTGAGAAGGGCGACGTGAAGACCGTGGAGGGAGGGAATGCGGGGCTCACCGTCGGTGGGACGGGTGATGCGCTCGCAGGGCTGACGGCAGGGTTGATCGCACAGGGGGTGGACCACGCAGAGGCGTGTAGGATGGCAAGCACAGTGATCAAACGAGCAGGAGATGTTTTGGCGCAGGAATT
>CAZDQZ010000037.1:0-3684 GCA_964507835.1 uncultured Candidatus Peribacteria bacterium
TGCGATAATTTCTTCGATGATGCTACTGAGGAAGACGCCGAGCGCGCCGTACGTCGTTAAGATGGGTTCGAGGTATTGGACGAGCTGTGCGAACATGTGGCGATTATGGGGAGGACGAGAGAGTGTAGCATGGGAGTTTTTCTATTACAGATCACTTGCTGTCTCTTGTCTTCCTGTCAGAAATTCATACAATGACTCAGTTGTTCTTTTGTTCTGGTGCTCTAGATCCCTCCTACGCTCCTGCGGGAGCTTCGGCGGGCAGGCATCTGGCTCGGAATCAAGTACGCTCGTCACTGTTCATTTTTTACATCATAGACTTCTGGGGCTCTAGCTCATCTGGTAGAGCGCTTCCATGGCATGGAAGAGGTAAGGGGTTCGAGTCCCCTGAGCTCCACCATAAACGATTCACAAGTTATGCCATTTACATCATTTTTTTCGGCCTCAATTGGGTATCTCCGGGAGCAGTTGACACTCAGTGTTTTAGTAGGATTTTTTGTCGGAGGATTTGCTGGCTACATGTTGGAACATGGTATCGATAAGTTTTTCTTATTTTTTGAAGCAAAGCCTCGTCTCTCTATTAATTTGACGGAAATCCAGCCGCTTGCAGATCATGGAAATCATAAAAATTTTAAACTTCTTTTTGCTACCGCAAAGGGGACCGCAACAATTGCATTGGCTCAAACAGGTAATGAAAAACTTAATAAACGTTTTGGTCTATCGGTGATTCCTTTTCAGTTAATCGCTCAGGAGAACCAAGTTGAATATTCTTTAAATATCAAGAACACAGGAAACAAAGTAGCGAAAAATATTGTCATCGATTTGGTCTCGATTAGCGAACTTGCAGTCCTAGAAGAAGATCCTCGCATCGTTACAAAATGTGGAGAGCTTTTTACCAATCAGGGATGTCATATTGAAATCAAGCAAATGCAACCAGAAGAAACTTTAGCATTGGGTTTACGCAGTAATGGCCAAGGTATTCGTGAAGTCAAAGCGACAATAGATGGTGAATTTAACCGAACTGAAACAAATTTTATGAATTATGCGGTTTCCCCATTCAACGAAGAAATGGGCTTTGATATGAATGGCGAAAGGGTTGTTACCCCGAAAATTAACAGCGGAGATCAACTTCAGATGTATGTCTATAGTCCAAGTGAAAAGAAGTGGAATGAGGTACCATTGGAAAATAGAACAGTACCCATTCGACGGACTACAGTGCCTAAATTTGGGAGCTGAGAACGAGATGATAAGATAAATTATGAAGCCTTCGCTACCACGACGTTTGAAGAGATACTTCCATGGCATGGAAGAGGTAAGGGGTTCGAGTCCCCTGAGCTCCACCATTCGACTCGCTACGCTCGCTCATGGCAAGCCACACTGAAATACTCAAATTCCACTATACGATGTACTACATTTGATCACTGCTAGAGTCATTTCTCTTGATGCATTTTTTCTATTTTTCATTATTCATTTTTCATTTACACTTCACTCATGCTCACCCCCTCCGTCACCTTCCTCCTCGGATCCAAGGTCGATACTGATTTCGCGAAGAAGATCGCCGATATCCTCACAGAGTTCGGTGTCAGCTCAGAGATCATCGTCGCATCAGCACACAAGGTGCCAGAGAAGGTTGTGCAAGTTATCGAGAAGCTGAATGCTCGCACCGAGCCAACGGTGGTCATCACGTGCGTTGGGATGAGTAATGGTCTTGCAGGTGTCACCGCAGGGAGCTGTGTGCACCCAGTCGTCAATTGTCCTCCATATCAGGATTTGAATGAGTACTCGGTTGATATTCATAGTAATCTTCGTATGCCCTCTGATGTCCCAGTGATGACAGTCCTCAACTATAAGAATGCTGCCATTGCCGCACTCAGAATCCTCGGTGAATCAGACAAGGTTCTGCAGAAGAAGTTGATCGAGAGGATCAAGAAAATCAAGGCGGAGTATTAGTTGGGAGATTGAGGTGTAGTACGCGCCCACGCCCGCCTGCCGGACGGGCAGGGAGGGGCGATCTTTTTTCATTTTTTGTTGCAGTCGTAGTGATACGTCGATCAAAGTTGGAATCAATTTATTACAAAGATAAAAAGGAGCAGCCCTCCGTGGCTGCGTTGTTTGCTGTAGACAAGTGGTATGATATTTCCATGAATCTCACTCTGGATATACTCAGAGAAAAACTTTCTTCCTGGACAGGCTGTGATTTGGCGAAGACCGCGAAGCCCGTCTTTGGGGAAGGAGATCCACATGCCAGGATCATGTTCATCGGTGAAGCGCCCGGAGAGCGCGAGAATGAGCTTCAGCGTCCGTTCGTTGGTTCTGCAGGGAAGTATCTCGATGAGCTTCTGACGTCGATTAGTCTCAAGCGTGAGGAGGTCTACATCACGAATGTTGTGAAGTTTCAGCCACCGGATAATCGTGACCCTACTCCGGAGGAGAAGGAGCAGTGCATGCCATGGCTGAAGCTTGAAATCGCACTCGTGAAGCCTAGAGTCATCGTTCCGCTTGGTCGGCATTCTCTTGGACATTTCTTCTCGAAGATCAAGATTGGAGAGGCTCACGGAAAACCATTCATCCTCAATGATCACCTCACGATCTTCCCTATCTATCACCCTGCTGCCGCGATGCATAACGGTAGCCTGCGCTCCAGTTTGCAGAAAGATTTCTATGCACTTAATGATTTTCTTAAAGATAGAAACTAAGTAAGAAGAATCTTTTTTTTGTATACTACATACCACGTACCACATACTGCGTACTCTTCCCTGACTTCCCTCCTCCTCCGCATCGGCTCCGCATCCCTTCTCTCCTTCACGTCCCTCCTCGTGATCCTCTTCCGCGTCAGTCCACTGTCCTCACCCACGGTCGCTGTGCCATTCTTCTTTCTTACATTATTTCTCTTCTCTGCGAGCACTGTGACACTCATCGGATTGGGGTCATGGCAGTACATAAAGATAGAAGGCATGGATACTGGGAAGAAGATTAGCATCGCCTTCAGGGAGGGTCTCTTCTTCGCAACCGCTATCACGCTCGTGTTCCTCTTTCAGATCCTTGGCATTCTCACGTGGTGGATCATTGTGTTGATCTTCCTTGTATTTATTTTAGTGGAGATGGCTCTACAGTCGTGAGGGAGGTAAGAAATGGCAGGAAAGGCAGGAAGGGCAGAAAAGTTTGTCGATATTTTATTTGCGTCATTATTTAGTCATTTAGCCATTTATCAATTCCGTGTAGACATATATCCTTATCGCATATGTCGAATCTTGCCACTCCGTGGGATCAGTTCTCAGAGAAGATCACGCAGGCCAAAACGTCTGAAGCTGTCGAAGCCATCCGTTTCGAGCTCTTTGGGCGGAAAGCGGGTGCTCTGACACTCGCACTCAAAGAACTCGGGATACTCACTGTTGAAGAAAAGAAGACGAAGGGACAGGCTCTCAATGTCGTGAAGATTGCTCTGGAACAGGCACTCGCTGATCGTCTCGTTGCGATCGAGAAGGCTTCGATGGGTGCACTCGAGACAACCGACACACTCGATCTCACACTGTCCCTTCCGGAGTCCGAGCGTGGTCATAGTCACCCTATTCATGATTTCATCGCCAAGGCAGAGGAAGTCTTCGGGCGTATGGGGTTCGATTCCGCCGTCGGTCCCGAGGTCGAGACAGAGCACTACAACTTCAATCAGCTCAATATCCCAGAGAC
>CAZDQZ010000037.1:3784-8191 GCA_964507835.1 uncultured Candidatus Peribacteria bacterium
GTCGATTTCCGCTGGAGGACAGGCTTCTTCCCCTTCGTGGAGCCAGGACTTGAAATGGATCTCCGTTGGCGTGGGGATGAAACGAAGAGCAGAGAAGGCCGTTGGCTTGAGGTGGTGGGCTGTGGGATGGTGCACCCGAATGTGCTACAGAACTGTGGCATCGATTCTGAGAAGTATCAGGGCTTCGCCTTCGGATTCGGGGTAGAACGCATGATCATGATTCGACATCAGATCCCCGACCTTCGCCTATTTTTCAGCGGGGACATGAGGTTTCTCAAGCAGTTCTAACGCGAGGATGAGAAGATGAGAGGAAGTAGAGGAAAATCTTCCCTATCGATACACATCATGGTCTCCGACATCGAGAAAGGCTATTTCATCAGGTGAGTCATAACAGAATACGATGCGATATTGGTAATTGATTGAGAAACTGAAACGACCTTGTAGCTTTCCTTTCAGCTTATGCGTTTTGAGCGATGGATCGCGCACATTTTTTTTGAAGAGTGCCATCTTTTCGCGAATTTCTTCTTTGAGTGATTCTTCAAGTCCCTTGAACTGTCGAATGAATGACGGCGTGTAGTAGAAGCGCATATGCTCTAGAGCTTGGTAGCGAGTTCATCGAGATCACCCTCAAGCCTCGGCTCACGCTCAGCACGAAGCACACGCTCTACTGCCTGATCTTCAGCATACTTATACAACGCTTTTCGCATAGCATCGGCTTTATTCGTAGCGGTTCCATTGCTGACAAGTTCATCGAGAATTTTGATGAGATTTGCCGTGAGTGGGACGGAGATAGTCGTCATAAAAGGTATGATAATATAATATGATAATATCATACATTGCTTCTGCACCCAAAAGCAAGCATTTCACCTTTGGTTCTTACCTCCCATTCCTCCCCGCCCCGCCCTCGGGATCACGGCAGAAGTTTGCGATCAAGTTGTACTTTCAGTGTCTGTTATGCCTACCACTTTCTCCTGAGTAATTGATTGAACAGCATCTACCCTTCCCTCTGTAGGTTCAGTATTTGCAAGGTGTTCTACGACGATAGGCTTCAGATAGTCGAAGAGAGCTCGTAGTTTTCGGTAGTCTTCATCTTGGATAGTAGTATCAAGTGTTAGTCCACTAGTGACTTTTTCCGGAAGCTCTCTCCAGATGTTCATGAGGAGAGTATGTCCGTGCGTATTGGATCCGAGAGGCCACTGTGGTCCTGATGCGATACTGCGGACGTCTCCGAGAGTGAGTGCGCCTAGGGCTTTCCCTCCGCAGACTTCAGAGATCCGACGGAAAATTGCGAGGAGGAAATCTTTCGAGGGGGCATTTGGGAGTGTGCGCAGTGGACTGGGGTTTTTTTCGAATCCGACAGGATAGTTGACCGCTCGCTGTCTGGGATCGAGACGTTGTCCGATGTAGCCCTGGATGACGCGGGTGAATTGTTCAGCATCGCTGAATGTGAGCTCGCGCTTTCCATACTCAGTATCGATTTCAGAAGCAGAGAGATTTTTGAATGCATCTGGATCCATGTCGGCATTGAGAACGACTCTTGTTTTTGCCCCCGGAATGACGATGATTGTGAGTGCCGAATCAGGGATCTGTATCACTGTCTTTCCAGTATCTTCAGCACCGATGTCGTAGCCTGCATTTCCATTCTTATTATTATATGCATAAATAGGCTTGTTTTTCATTGAGCCTTGGACACTCATGCGGAGCAGAACATTGCGGATAATGCGCATTTTCTCTCGGATGACTGCTATTTGTTCCCTGCTTTCATTTGTTCCGCTGGCCGATCCTATGCCATCATTTTTTCTTTCAGCTGACTTTTCTAGCGGTGTCGCTTCCTCAATCACTTTGTCGTCTACTTGGACGTGAGAGAGGTATTCGTCTTCTAGCTCTTTCACGGTAGGGAGTGTTCCACTGACCCATTTACCTCTTTCGCTTTCGATTGTCTCATCCAGTGATTCATCGGAAGCGACGACGAGATCGAGGATTCTTTCTTCATCGCTTTCGTGTGATCGATGAAAGAGGGGATGAGTCGGTACATCGTTTCTGCGACAGATGAAACTCATTTTTCTTGGACCTTCTCGTAGAAAATGAATGTTATGCAATATTGATGTATCAATGCCGAGTGTGTCCGTGAGCGCACCGAGATCAGCGTCGGATGAAGGTATGATGAGTTTTGGTACCAGTTCCCACAGAGCTTCTTTTGCGAATTGTATATCCTTATCATCAGCAACAATTGGGAGTGCCGTTGATTGTTTGTATTGATTCCACATTGTACGTGCGAGGGCAAACCGTGTCATAAGTTCTGGTAGCGACTTGGCTGGAACACGTGTTATGGATCGGTCGATGAGCTTCATTACTTCACCGATGTAACTCATTTTTGTTAGCCAAGGATCCAATGTGTCGTTTGGAGATTGTATTGAATTTGCAAGATGCTCAAGAACCTTCTTTCGTTCACTGAGGTCCACACTCAAAGGGTGTAGTGCAACCATTGGGTGTAATGCAATCTTAGCGTATCCAGCATCGAATCTTTGTGTAGAGTTAGTATCAGCTCGATGGTGTGCACTGAATGCTGCAATGCCTCTCCAGAGAGGATGTGCGCTATCGCTTGCAAGAACCATCCATTCCTGATCAGTGTTTATTCTGGGTATTCCAAGTAACAGACTTTTGTTCTGAGGAATCACCCTACATTGAATCATTGTATTCCTTTCAAAGAGTGCACCTGGCTTATCCAGAAACCACCGTGCATGTACCAAATCAGCATCGAGCCCCTGAGGGATGATGTCTCCGAGCTTGCTCTGGATAGCACGAACACCATCGACATACTGATGTTTTGTTCTGCTGACTGTGAGCTCTTCTGGAGAGAGAAACCTACCCGAGACCCACTCATCTTGATTGTAAGTTTTTCCGTCGTATTCAGAGACGAGGGATGCGACGCGTTGTTTCGTTATGAGCGGGTCACTCGTCATACTGAGCTGTAGATCGGAGTCTCTGAGCGGAGCGGATTCGAATGATGTGCGCGGTGCTACAAAGACGATCTCTTCCCCTTCACGCGCGGGTGTAATGCCAGGATTCTGCAAAAGTTGCGGATCGTAGTGCGAGAGCTCTGTTGATACTGTCTGCAGATCAAGTTTCCGAGGGATTGAACGGAACATCGCGTCGGCAAGGGGTACAATTTTCTCTCGCGTTGATTTTTTCATCGTATAACCGAAGTTTTGTGTTCTCTGGAGAGCGTCTAGGTATCGATAGACTCGATCGATTGCTTCTTGGCGTGAGCGAGGAGGAAGCATCGTGATCGTGTTATCGAGACGGAGCTGGATCGACGGCCATTCTGTAAAGATGTATTCCCAGTATGCATTTTCATCTTGCTTTGCTTGTTCAGGTATTGCCCTTTGTATACTTTCTATTGTTTCAGTTAATTTTTGTCCCATTTCAACTAGAATGTTCCAAGCAATATCCTCATGTAGAAAGAATGCATTCCTCAGTATGTTTGCATATTGATTAGGAGGAATAGAGTTCGAACTAGCAGTTTGTTGTTTGACACTCCTTGCAAACGCTACTTTTGAGCCTATTTCGACTGCTGACCATTCTCTCGTTCGTGGTTGTGCGCTGAACATTGTCGCACGGAGGTCAGTGGTCACCTCAGCCGATAATGGCAGACTATCTGGGCAATCGTCCCTCGGAATAAGTTGTATCGAAGATAATGACGGTATTTTGTCTGTACCTTCATTAACACCATTTGGTGTGACATCCTCGATGTCTCTTAGAATGACACCTTCCATGGCTTGCAATAAGTCACTTTTTGATGGATGCGATGACAAAGTATCTTTGATGTCTTTCCATCCTCCTTCCTGAATAACGTCACGAAGATCATTGTGTGCATCTGTAATCAATTTTTTTTTCTCTTGAAGCTTTGCTTCTTTCCGTCTCTGTTCCTCGCGTTGCTTTTCCTCTTGGCTTTCTGCTTTACGTTTTTTCTGAAGAACATCGCGTAGCGCAGAGATGGTCCAGTTTTTGACATCTTTTGCCTGCCTGCCATGTGGTTTTAATGCAATCTGATCATTGATACGTTCCTGTAAAGTATCAGGATCAAGCTGATCGGCTTCGGCTTTGACTTGCGCAATAAACTTATTTTTATCCATAAAATTATTATAACACCAAAATAGCTATTTAGCAATTATTTTGACCGATTTCTCACCTCCCATTCCTCCCCGCCCAGCCCTCGGGATCACGGGAGAAGTCTGCGATCATCACGGCATCAGCATCGGTGATGTATTCTTGTTCGAGCGCGACGTCGAGGAGTGCTGTGATCGTGGAGAGAGGATGGAGTCGTACTTTCAGTTCACTCGCTTTCTCGATCCCAGAAGCCAGTTCGTAGCTGAAGATCGACACAATGTCCGTGACGTAGCATCC
>CAZDQZ010000037.1:8291-10981 GCA_964507835.1 uncultured Candidatus Peribacteria bacterium
TGGAGAGTTTTGATGCGACTCACGAGAGCTGACACGACGAAGTCTCTCGCCTCGGGGTGGCTATAGATCATCCGATTATCGCAGTATATGGGGGACTTCAGCCCACTTGTCCAGGTGAAGGGTGGATCGACGGAGAGTTTTACGGCTTTGATGCTGAGGAGGTATTCGGCGACTCGGGAGGCGTGGGGCATACATAGACCATAGCAGGAGTCTTGCATCGTGAGCGAGTGTAGAATTGTTATATTGTTATATTGCTGTATTCCTGGCAAGCAACTTCGGCACTGAATGACTGCTGACAATATGACAATATGACAATATGTCATTCATGAAGATCGATGAACCTCTCCTTCGGCGCCTGAATGATGTTTTTCTCGAGGAGAATATGAAGCTGAACCTCTCGGCATTCCGTACGCCTGAGCATTGCTGGCAGGGGAACGTGCTGGATTCCTTGGCGATCCTCCAGGCATTCGATGCACTTCCGGAGCTGAAAAGCATCAAGAGAATTGCCGATATGGGCACGGGTGGAGGCTTTCCTCTCCTTCCGCTCGCGCTGTGTTTGCCCGAGGTCCAGTGTTTCGGCATCGATTCCACGCAGAAGAAGATCTCTGCGATCGGGAGAATTGTCGAGGCAATGGACATCAAAAATATTACGCTTCATGCTGGCAGGCTCGAGGACATTGGTCACGACAAGACTCTTCGTGGATCGATGGACCTCGTGACTGCGCGCGCTCTCGCAGAGCTTCCTATTCTTTTGGAATATGGCATTCCTCTCCTGAAGGTTGGGGGACTCTGCGCCTTCTGGAAGAGTAGTAAGATTGCCGATGAACTTGCATCGACGGCGTACGCACAGAAAGCTCTCTCCGCGCCGTTTGTCCGCACATTTGACTATGATCTTGGTACGGCCTTCGGGAAGCGATGTATTGTTTTCTTCCGAAAAATTGCCGAGACTCGTTCCGTGTATCCGCGGAAGGTAGGGGAGCCGAAGATGAAGCCACTGTAGAACGAATATCGAATTTCGTATGTCGTATGTCGTGACTAAGGTTTGATTTTCTCGTGCAGTACTCGATATTCGACATACGACATACGATTTTCCACTATGTAAAGAAGACTCAATCCCGAGAGCACTCTTTATTTTATAGCTGTTGCGCCAGTGAACTCACGACGACCACAAGACACGCCATCATAACCACGACAAGCGGTGATAAACCCAGAGTGCGAGCACGCATAGGACGAGTGGGGGAAACGTTGATACTACCAGTATAGTCAGGAGGGTTTGATGGGCAATTGAGATTACTCGGTATTGTTCTATTGTTATAGTGTCATATTGCTATTTTCTCTAGCAGAAGCCAAACTTTCGTTTTCATCGATACTATGACAATATAACAATATGACAGTATGACCTGTCCTTCTTCTGACATTTCCACGACTCGATTCGATTTCTTCAGTCTCTATGCCAAAGCCCTACGTCCCCAACGATAAATGGAGTAAGAAAGCTGCGGAGGAAGGCTATCGTGCTCGTTCGGTGTACAAGCTCTCTGAGCTCGATGAGAGGTTTGATCTGATTCACCCTGGGATGAAGATTCTCGATGTCGGTGCGGCACCGGGGAGCTGGCTTCAGTATATTTCGAAAAAGATAGGGCCACAGGGGATCGTTCTTGGCATCGATCTCAAGCCTATTGTGCACATTGCTGGCAATGTGAAAACGGTCGTGTGTGATCTGACGGATGCGTTGCAGGTCGAGTCGGCGCTCGCGACGGTCGGATGGCAGAAGGCGGATCTCATCGTGTCGGACATCGCACCGAATACGTCGGGGATTAAGGACATCGATCAGTGGAAGTCGGTGGAGCTTAGCAGGCTCGTTCTCGAGCTCTCGAAGAAATTTCTGAAGTCATCAGGCACACTCGTCATGAAAATTTTCCGTGGAAAGAACTTCGATCCCTTCATTGCTGATATCAAGGCGCACTTCCCTCGGATCAACGTCGTCGAAGTGGAGGCGAGCAGAGACCGTAGTAGAGAAGTGTATGTGGTGTGTTTTCAGGGGAGGAAACCGGGTGGGTGAGGAGTGCGTAAGTGCGGAAGTGCGATAAGTGGAAAGTGTGGACGTATGAAAGTACGGAAGTATTCGATCGAATACTTTCGCACTTTTGGCACTTTCAACTTTCGCACTTCCACTTGCATAGATCTCAAACTTTCTCCCCCAAGCTTTTTCCTCATGCTATCCTATGCTCCATGATTTCCTTTCAGAATGTTACAAAGGACTTTGATGGTCGGATCGTGCTCGATAACGTGACGTGTTCCATCGAGCCGGGGGAATTCGTCTGTCTTACCGGCCCAAGCGGGGCGGGGAAGTCCACGATGATTCAGTTGCTCATCCGTGCTCACGTACCAACGTCAGGAGTGATCCTGGTCGATTCCGCCGATATTTCTCTGCTCCCTGCTCCGCTTCTGCAGATGTATCGACAGAGGGTGGGAGTTCTATTTCAGGATTACAAATTACTCCCGGATCGAACGGTGTACGAGAACATCGCGTACCCGATGGAAGTCTGCGGAGAGCCTGATGATGTCATCGCCGAGCGTGTGCAGTTTCTCCTGGAGAGATTGCGTTTGACGGAGCGCGGTGATGCATTCCCCCGTGAGCTCTCTGGCGGAGAGATGACACGCGTTTCCCTTGCACGCGCCATGGTGAATCA
>CAZDQZ010000038.1:0-10333 GCA_964507835.1 uncultured Candidatus Peribacteria bacterium
CAAGTCGGACGAAAGAAGCATTTTATTGTGGAAGTGAAAGCTATTCAGATTGATCTATCTGAAAATCACTTGCGTCAGGCTGTCAACTACGCAGCAAATGAAGGAATTGATTGGGTGCTGCTTACTAATGGCCGATGCTATGAGCTTTATCGTGTTATCTTTGGCAAGCCTATTACCAATAGGAAGGTATGTTCTTTTGATCTTTTAGACCAAGAACAAATGAAACAATCCGCGGATTGTTTTGTCTACCTCACTCGAAAGGCTGCGCTCTCTGATCATTTAGAGAAATTTTGGAAGCGTTTTCAAGCATTAGCACCCACGAACCTAGCCAAACATTTCTATTCCTTGGAAATCGTGCGTTTTCTTCGTAAGAAGCTAAAGAAAGAAGCTAAGTTACTTTTTCCAGAAGAGGACATTTATGACTCACTACATCAGGTTGTGATCAACAAGATAGAAATGCAGAAACCGAGCTTTAATTCTGTGAAAAAAAGAAAGCAAAAGAATACTGAAAAATTAGTTTCTCAAGCTAAAGAAGCTGTACATGTAGAGAAAGCTCCGTCATCGAATTTAGGAAATTTATTTGGCAAATGAGAAGGATTAAGTATGTAAATTGAACAATCAAAATTCTGAAGGCATCCACCAGCCACCTTCCCCCTACACCGGACAACTACTCTTCCCCATCACCGCGTACAGTCCGCACCAACTGAAGATCGCTTCGAAGAAGTAGAAGCCGGAGGCGAAGAGGAGAAGCGGGTTCTAGGAGATGGTGATGGCGAGAAGGAATCTTTGTGTACATCTCTTGACTGAATGTATACAAACTACTATACTTTGTATACTTTACTAAAAACATGCCAACAAACGTATGAACACTACTGTCATAGGTACACTAAGGGCTGAACCAGGAGGCTTTAAGGCCTTTATCCCGAGTCCCTTCCCTCCAAAGGGAGGCTTTCAATTTGAACCGAAGATTTTGAAAAAAAATGATGAAGCAACGAGGCTCCTTGGAAAGCTTGATGGAATCACCAAACTGTTGCCAGATCCGGACTTCTTTCTCCTCATGTACCTTAGAAAAGATGCTGTTTCTTCGAGTCAGATCGAAGGAACAATGGCTACCATGATTGACGCCATTGAAGCAGACGCAAAAGTCAGCGACAAAGCACCAACGGATGTCGATGACATTCTGCATTATATCCAAGCACTGAATTATGGAATGAAGCGTGTCACCGAGGATGACTTCCCTCTGTCGCTTCGGTTCATCCGAGAACTGCACAAAGAACTCATGCAAAAAGCTCGAGTGACACATTTCTCGAATCCTGGTGAATTTCGTACAAGTCAAAACTGGATTAGTGGAACTCGACCGAGTAACGCACGATTTGTACCGCCCCCCGTGAATGAAATGAATTCTGCGTTACGTGATCTTGAAAACTTTATGCATACAAACGACACGACCCCCACTGTTATGAAAGCAGGCCTTATCCATGCGCAATTCGAGACCATTCACCCGTTTTTAGACGGCAATGGAAGAACAGGGAGAATGCTCATTACTTTTTATCTGTGGAAGGAACACTTCTTAGAAAAACCGGTTTTGTTTTTGTCATCGTATTTCAAGAAAAACCAGACATTGTACTACGAGAAACTTTTTGCCTATCACAATAATAATCTTGCCGAGTGGATCGATTTTTTTCTCGATGGTGTGATTGAAATCGCGAAAGAAGCAATTGATATCGTTGAAAAAATTACCATACGACGAGAGAAAGATATGGAAAAGATTCAAAGGCTCGGCAAACGTTCTTCAGAGAGTGCGATGAAAGTGCTACCAAAATTATTTGGCCAACCTATCGTCAATACTTCACTTATCCAAGAGTGGACTGGCTTTACACGTGCTGGTGCCGAGAGAGTTATCGATCGATTCATCCACATTGGCATCCTCACGCCAAAAGACAAAGATGTAAAATATGGCCAGTCGTATGTCTATAGAAAATATCTGGATATCTTCATAGACGGTGATGCATAGAAATCACCAACTCGGCAAAAATCCTACCCTCATCGATGTGGACATCCAGGCCAACAACATGGCCTGCGTTTACCTTCCCTGAGCTCTTCGCACGTCCTCCTCATTCTTCGCGACCTTGTCTCTGGCTTCTTCGCAGACTCCACCCAACAGATAAACTCATTCCGCCCAAGGGGGGTGAGGTCATCCCAGAGGAACTGAATCTCTGGATCCGCGTGGAGAACTGCGTCCAGGTCCTTTGGCAGGGAATGAGGAAGACGTAACTGCGGGGCTTGTGAAGTAGGCATGGAAACAGTGTATTGGATCGACGCTCTGTCGCACACCTAAGACATTTCTTTCTCCCGCATTCCATACTTGAGCTTCTGTCGATGAGAAGAATCGTTTATTGTACAACTCTATGACGCCGAATTCATCACTTCCCGAACCACAAGAAGAAGCACTCATCCACGAGATGGAACAATTGGAAGATGCCGTGCGTGCGTCGACCATCTCCACGCCGATGAAGATCGTGCGAGGGTTTCTGTACGGTATATCCTCCACACTGGGCGCTCTCGTCACCGTCGCCATCCTCATCCCCATTTTGGCGTACTTCCTCAAGAACATTCAGTGGATACCGCTCATCGGCACGTTCGTAGAGAGAGTCAGTGAGTATATGAAGTAGAGAAAAAAACGCTGAAGCGATCCCTACTTCGCCTTGCTATCCGCCTGGTGCAAACCAAACGTATTACCTTCTGTATCGAGGAAGTAGCCCTGCCATGCCATACCGATGAGTGCGAACTTGGGCTGAGCGATAGTGCCACCCTCCGCCAAGATCTTCTTCTGGGTCGCATCGAAGTCATCCACCACGATCGTGCAGACGAAGGCGTTCGCACCACACTCTTTCGGTGGCGCCTTCGCTAAACGGGGCAAGAGTCCGCCGTTGATCCCCTGCTCCTGAGTATCTTTCTCAGCGGTCATGATCATCCAATACTCATACTGTCCGCCTTCCCACTTCTGGAACGTCCAACCAAAAACCTGTGTATAAAATTCGATCGCGCGCTGGGGTGTGTCTGCTTGGATCTCAAAGTGGGTGATGCGGTTCATACAGAGAGGGGGGAAGGAGATTCTACTCTATCTATACTCTTGATGCGGACGAGTGTCACCGATCTTTCTAGTACTTCGATGTCTCAATACTCCGCAATCACGATCTTCGTCTGACCCATCATCACCTGCCACGAATTCGGTTTGCTCATCAATGCGCCGAAGTTTACAGGGAGAATCTGCCACCGGAGTCCATACGCATCCTGACACCAGCCACACTGTGACTCCTTCCCTTCTTTCGTGAAGTAATTCCAATACCGATCGATCTCTTCTTGATCGTCGCAGTGTAGATTGAACGAAATCGAATCATTGAACGAGTGATGTTCTTGCGCCGTATTCAGGAAGGAGTAGCGATGACCGAAAAGCTGTACTTCGCACATTTCTGTGTAACCGCTGGGTGTTGTGCCGAGAGGAAAGGGATTTCCTGGCACAAAATTCTTCCCAAAAATTGTTTGGTAGTACCGAAGCACGTTCTGAAGCTTGCCGTCATCAGCATGGAACCACAGTGAATGAGTGATCTTGTGAGCGTTCATAGAAAATGATGATTAGAAAAAGAGTGTCGCAACAGATGCGATGAGGAGGAAGCTTAGTAAATTTGAGACACTATCGGAGAAGAATCGCTTCCATGCGAGACTGTGTTCACAGTTGCCCCAGAGCAGATTCTGACCGACCATCGGAACAGTGAATGCCAACCAAATGAATGCGACGTAAAAATACGAAGCGCTCGCAGGACCACCATTGTTCACCGTTTCACTCGTCACGAAAGCGATGAAGAATGATGTCAGGAACGAGAGAATCATTTGCCCAGTGTACGTCTTCCACATTCTCGGCTTCGCGGACGCAATCAGCTTAGCCTTCTCGCTCATCGTGAGCTTGTCGAACCCGAGGTACGACATATGCCATCTACCCATCGGGGTGAATGGACCGTACCAGAATGTACCGACGATCGCGCTGATACAAGCGCCAAGGAAACTGACGAGGAAGACTGTTGCCATAGGACTGAAGAAGGAAAATAAAAAATTATTGAGGAGAATCGATCGAAGACTGCATGAAACTAGCGAAAGCGTGACAGACACTGTCAGCTGAGTGAGGCGCGATCATCGGAACAAGTGTCGGGATGAACACGATGCTACAGAAAAAAATAATCGTGCCTACAACGGTGCGTCGAATGACAAGAACAGAAAAAACTCCCACACCCATCCCAAGGATCATGAGTGGAGTGACAACGATCGGCATAAATGCACTGCATCCGGGTACTGTGAGTGCCATCACATAGAGCACGACACTCGCGATACTGTATGCGATCATCCCGAGGGTGATCACCACTGCTAGAACAAGGAGGATCACGCCAGTCAGTCGATGAGCGTTGTTGGTTTGCTCAGCTTTCGTCATAGAAATTCAGTGTAGCCCAGCAAAAAAGCTCACGCAAAATATTCCCTCTCATTGGAATGACACATCACGAGCAAATCATTGTCATCACAACATCCGAGCGTGCATTCACTTCCGCACGACTGCGACCAGCTTGTCCGCCCACGCAAGCATTTTCTCTGTTTGATCGTACGGTTCATTCACGATGATGAGAGGTGAAACGAGCGACACAGCTTCCGATGCGCGTTGAAACTTGAGGAAGTGTTCCGTGCACCGTGTCGTAAAGTAGTACCGATCATCACCGAGGCTCACGAAGGCGATCGGCTTACTCGGGAGCTTGATGTCCTTGCACTTCTCGAGGAGCAACTGATGCATGAACGGATTGAGCTGACCTTCCACTCCCCCTGTGTTCCATGTACCTGAACCGAGGATGAGTGCATCAGACTCCTGAAAGTCATCGAATGTCGCAAGCTCTGCACGCTTGCGCTTGATCACGAGCAGAGGACACTTTGTCCGTAGATGCTTCACCACTTCATCGAGCACAAAATCTGTGTGCCCGCTCGTGCTCGCCGTGATGATGCAGAGTGAATGAATCATGTTAGAGGTGACAGGATGACATCCCGCGCTTCAGGAGATACTGCTGATGATACTCCTCGGCGGGAGTGACGTGAGGAGCTTTCTCGACCTGCGTGACAACAGGCCGTCCACCCCAGTGATCAGACGCATGTTCTCGTGCGATTGCATCCTCCGCAAGTTTTTTCTGTGCAGGAGAGTGATAGAAGATCACCGAACGATACTGTGATCCGAAATCCGGCCCCTGATAATTGAGGCACGTTGGATTGTGATTCCGGAAAAAAACATCGAGCAACTTTTCGTACGTGACGATCGTGGGATCGAACGTGATCTGTACGACTTCCGCATGACCCGTTTGATCCGTACACACTTCTTCGTACGTCGGATGTTCTGTGTGACCTCCGGCATAGCCGACGACCGTTGAAAGAACACCGGGAAACGTACGAAAAACTTCCTCCACACCCCAAAAACAACCCGCACCGAACGTGGCGACATCAGATGCAGGAAGAGTATTCATCATACAGAGAAGAGCGGATCAATGAATCGTTGTCGCAACAACGAGTGATGTTACTCCCGTCGCAAGCGCGCCCCAGAGAACATCGACGATCATCAATGACGTCGGCCACTTCTTCAGGAGAGCACCATTCGTCGTTGCGTACACTCCGTACACGATGAGACCGAAGAGAGCGCCACGGAGAAAGATTGGCGCATCGTAGAGAAGAAACGATGTAGGAAGGACAAAAGAGACCACACCAAGAGAGAGGAAGACATACACAAGGATTGCAGGGAGCCAACGAAGTTCCACGTGACCGTCCTGTATATTGAGCAAGTGCGCGATGGAGTCGAAGAAATATCTCTGGAGCACAGTCATAAACCACACGACGTCGAGTAAGGTATAGACTGCGAGCGCCAAGAGAAACTGCAGGAGGAGAGTGTGCATATGCACAGTATACAGAAAACGCCCCAGTAAAGGAGCGTTCTCAAGAGTGGAAATCCGACGACTAACGCTTTTTGGATTTCGTCTTTTTCTTTGTCGCCTTCTTCTTAGCGACTGGCTTCCTCTTCGTTGGCTTCTTTTTCTTCGTGGCCATAAAAAGTTTGGGGAAGAAAGTAAATCTCATTTCATTCTATGCGCAATATTTTTGAAGTGAAGAACAAACACGCGCAGAAATGCAAACAGATGTTGCGAAGAACTGCGCGTATGTCGCTATCAATCATTCTTCGAGATTCCAGGCTGGATTTTGAATGATCGAATCATTTTTTTGCGTAAAGAGTCGTATAAGTTCAGCAGATAAAAGGCGAAAACCTTGCATGCTAAGAACTGATTCTGGGTGAAATTGCATGCTAGAAAATTTTTGTCCTCTCGTAGCGTTCACGCTATTAGTTTCATCGTCATATGAAACTTCTACGCCATCAATCTCCTGAGCAACAGCAGAAAAAGTATTGTACGTTCCTACAAGATGTGATTTGCCAAAATAGTTAATTCTATGTTGCTCTCCTTGAGCGGACATAACATTTTTTCGTAACTGCATGCCGAGAGAGTGACAAAGAATCTGATGGCCAAGACAAATCCCAAGCATGGGATTACCAGATTTCTTTCGTGCATCAACGATTGAATATAATTTTTGCATTTTTTGATCTTTGAAATCACTTGGATCTCCTGGGCCAGGCCCAATGATCAAAATATCTGATGAATCAGTCGAACTTTCAAACTCATCAAACCGCTGAACGATCACCGTAGGACCCATACGGTCGATCATATGTTTCAGGGTCTGACAAAAATTATCTCCATTATCAATAATAGTAATATGCGCTGATCGTAAGCTATCAATCGAGAGATCTGCCTCTTTTTGATCTTCGAGAAAAAATTGCGACAGTCGGTCACGACGACTTGAAAGCACTTGCTGAATCTCAGTTTCATCTTCGAAATTATTCGGAGAAGAAATGATCAATCGTGATGCAGGTTGGCTGGTACAAGCACTCAGAATACCTCCGAGCTTCGCACGAATTTCAAGTGCTTCTGAGTGAGGATCCGAATCCTGGACAATTGTTGCGCCTGCGCGAGCTGTTACATCTCCATGAGGAGTGATTTCCATCATGCGAATACTGATACCAGAATCGAGTTTTTCACCACCATGTGAATCACGACTTATGAGCGAGAAAACACCAGAATAAAATCCTCGCGACTCTGCCTCATACTGACGAATAATACTTGAAGCACTTTCTAGTGGACCCCCTATGACGGTAGGTGCAAACATTGACATACGTAATAAATCAATAACTCGTTTACGAGAAAAGCCAATCAACTCAAATTCTGTATGAATGAGTTTTGCCATTTCACGTAGCATCGGCCCAGCGACATACCCTCCTCCTTCGCACATCTCTGACATCATTTTCAACTCCTCATCAAGAACCTTGAAGAGCTCCTTCACTTCTTTCTCATCATGCAAAAAACGAATGAAGTCCTGTCGGAATTGTTGCAGAAGAGTCCTCCCATCTTTACGAAATGTTCCACTGATCGGATTCATCGTCACTCTCCCCTTTGCGACAGTCAAATGTCGTTCGGGGGATGCTCCTATCAAATATCGCAAACCATCGTAGTACAAAAAATGCATATAGGAACCATATTCGACTTCTAAAAGCCGACGAAAAATAGATAAAGCCTTCGCTCGATTCATGTCAGGAATATTGAAATTCGCTCGATTCGCAATGACAAAGTTGGAGCCTTTCCCCTGCCCAATGACATCTTCCTGAATACTGCGAACGATTCCACCGTACTCTTCATTCGAATATCGATACGCAGGCTCTGAGGCACGAATCTCCTCGGCCGGGAGATGATCAAGGGTATCTTGCAGGGAAAAGACACTATGCTGACCTGGAATAATTGTCGTAATTTTTTCTCCTTGATGACATGCTTCGAAACCTCGTTCTTCAATTTGACGGTATGGGATTGCGCTAATCGAATCAACGCACTCGCCATGACGGGGAATGCCCGTACGAATAGGGATGTCGTTTAAATGATCATACGAGAACGCTTGTCCTTGAAACAATTGAACAGTATTGCCAGAACGATGCTTCAGCAAAGCAAATGGTCGAGTGTCGTCAACGAGATCTTGAATGTTCTTGCCAGATTGTTGAGATGGGAAATTCATTGGAATAGTAAGAAAGAAAATACAAAAAACACCCCCGCAACTGTGTGGGTGACAGAATAGGAATTACAAGATCTTCACCAACAACGAAGCGGACAGTGAGACCACTGTCGCCAACCAAGCCGGTGAGAATGACTGTACTGTTGCACCGGTACAAGAGTATACTGTCTGTATGACACATGCAAGAGCTTCTCATAGAAAATCGATGAAACCTTCTACGGACATCACCGACCTCTTCGAACTCTTCTCTTCTATCCAAACGAAAAAAGAAGCAGAAATAATCCTCAGAGACATTCTCACGCCTCAGGAACTCGAAGGCATAGCAGAGAGATGGAAGCTCATCCGATGCCTGGCATCAGGGATGACACAGCGCGAGGTTGTACAGAAATGCAATGTCAGCATCAGCAAAGTAACTCGTGGATCACACGAACTGCAGTATGGATCTGGAGGATTTGCGCACTTCTTAAAGAAATTGAAGAAGAAGGTGCGATGAGTACGTAGTACGTGGTATGTAGTATGTAGTATTCGTGACTCTACGTTTGTTGTCGCTTGCGATACTACATACTACGTACTGTATACCGCATACTCATCAATACACTTCCTTCAAATAACACTCCTCGCACACGACGATCTCCGGTCTCTCTGGGCTGTAGCTTGTGGAAATCGGCTTCTGGCACGTGGCACAGGAGCGAGTCCAGAGCTTGCGGGGATTACGGAGTGCCATGCGACGACGATGGCGTTCGTCAGGGTGGAGGTGAGGAACTGATGCCTTAAGCTGACGATACAATGCGAGCTCTTTCCTCGTGATGCGAAACAACTTTCCGGTCTCCTCGCACTCAATTGCCCAGTTCAGTACATCATCCGGTATATCATCGATGGAAGAAGGGAGGTCCGCTCCTGGAATGATTTTGCTAACACTAGGCTTCTCGATAGATTCAGCAGACCACTTCCATCCACGATCCAGTACCTCTTGTTTTGTCAGTGGAAAATACTCACTTGCCACAGTCTCGTTATAACCAAATGCAGACAAAGAAACTGGGAAATACTTGCCCCATTCTCCAGTCCTTCGCATATGTTCAATAAGTGACGACGCCAGTGAATCAAATTCTTCTCTCGTATACTGCTTATTCAGAATACAGTACTCGCCACTACGAAATCCGACGCATCCAAAACATTGTTTTGAATTATGACACTGCAAGCAGTAGAGCAACGACGAACAGCTACTCACACAGTCGTAACAGAAGTGAATTCCATACGAGTCATGTCCAATCGTGCCACTATGACTGACTTGCTCTATGTTTTCTCCAAATGATGACACGTCCATGCAATCTTTCGCACGGTACACAGAGTCACAATACCGCAAATCTTGAGCATCTCCGACGTTGAAACAGATTGAACATCTTTGAGCATTGGTCATGTAATCACCGCTACACTGCTCAGTCTGCAGAAGAGAGCAAAACTTGCGAGGATACTTCAACGTGAAGGCTTTGAATTCTTTTTCGAGCGCATTTTTGTCTCGAGACTCTAGAAGTGTAACGAGCTGTTTCTGAAATTCTTCTTTTGTAAGTTGCGTATTCCAAAGACAATACTGCTTATTCGCAAGATTACAGCAGAATGCACAATCACTGCATCCAATACAATTATACAAGTAGCTACTCGTGTTACAGTTATTACATCGAGCAGAATAACGAAGGTCATATGAACGAATGCAGTCGATACATTCTAGACACAGTTCTGAGTGCGAGACGTATGAGCAATCGATGCAGTATCGTGAGTGCTTGATGACATTACTGTAGCTACATTCTTCATTGTAATCAGAGTCGAAGATAAGATAACAATTCTTATTCCATCCTGCGAAGTTCACATACTCACTATTCATTTTCTTCATATCGGAAGTTCCTACATTCTGCAGTCTGGGCACTTGCTGATAGAGCTCAGCAAGCTGATCAAAAAATGGTCGAGAAAAATCAATATCTCTACCATAATGTTGCGCATCCCACTTGTCTGACCACCAACTGCCGGTTGAATACACCGGAAACGTCGAACCAGCTGGGTACATAGAGATGATTGTCTCTCCAGATAAATCGCACGTACGTCGAAACAATCGACGTTCATTGCGAAAGGACAAGCGTTGTTGCTGACGACACTCCGG
>CAZDQZ010000039.1:0-4570 GCA_964507835.1 uncultured Candidatus Peribacteria bacterium
GTGCCGATAGTGCCGGAGGAACCGGTGACGAGAATATGCATAGAGCTATGAGCGATGAGCTTTGAGCGTTGAGACAAAAGAATGAAGCATGCGACTGATTGCATCAAGTTCATCTAAAATTCCTTGCACTTTTTCTACTGGAACATATTGCAATTCAATCGCTAACAATATTTGCGTCTCCAGTTCGGCAATAGAACCTCGGGCGATTAGTAGAAAATTTGCAAACTCTTTGTCAGATGTTCTTTGGCTTCCTTCTGCGATGTTCGATGGGATTGAAATTGCTGCTCTTTGCATCTGTGACGAAAGTCCATACAGTTCTGTTGAAGGAAACGTGGCTGTCAGCCTGTAGATTCTCGCCACACAAGCGAAACTTTTTTGCCAGACTTTTAATTCTTTATACGACATTCGTAGCATGCGTCTATACTACCTGCTCATCGCTCAAAGCTCATAGCTCAAAGCTGTACTGACAAAGCCCTATAAGCTCTCTACACTGTAGAGTGTGTTATCTCTCATCTTACCGACGTACAACGAGGCGCAGAATCTCCCGACACTCATCGACCTGCTCGACGGAGTCCTCGGAGGTATCTCGCATGAAATTATCGTTGTCGATGACAATTCCCCTGATGGGACGTGGCGTGTGGCGCAGATGATGGCGCAGGATTTTCCATCGGTGCGCGTACTGCGTCGCATTGGTAAAAAAGGTCTTAGTTCTGCCGTCGTCGATGGATTCGATGCGGCCGGTGGAGATATCGTCGCCGTCATGGATGCCGACGGTCAGCACGACTCGGCACTGCTCCTCGCGATGTTTCGAATGATCGAGAATCACAGTGCCGACATCGTCATTGCATCCCGGTATGTTCCTGGTGGCAGTGTGGGGGACTGGGTGAGGGATCGTCGTATCATCAGCAAGATCGGTACGTTCTTCTGCAATCGTCTCTCGGTGTCTCCCGTCAGCGATCCTCTGGGTGGCTTCTTCATGATGCGTCACTCCCTCTACAAAGATATTCGTTCGTCACTGAAGCCCACAGGATTCAAGATTCTTCTTGAAATTTTGGCGAATGTTCCCGAGTCCGTACGTCTGCATGAGCTTCCGCTCATCTTCCGTCCACGACTTCACGGCGAGAGCAAATTATCACTCCGCGTGCACATTGATTTTGCATTGCAAGTTTTTCGCTTGGCTCTGCGAAAATTTGTTCACGGTACTCTGCGTGGCTTCGTGCCGATTTTCTGGATTATCGTGTCACTTCTGTTTGTGTCGATGATGCCTCGTGCTCTCGCACTCTTGCCCCTCTATACGTCGTCGACACTCCGTCATCAGGCGCAGTCTTCACTCGAGGCTACTTCGCTCAAGCAGGGGTGGTTGCTCTCCGATATGCCACTTTCATCAGTGTCAGCTCAGCAGATCGTGTTCATCCACACAGATCATGGTCGATATAGTGCGCCATCTGTGCGGTGCACGCTTACCCTTCCTGAACAAGTTCTCACATGCGACGCTCAGTAGTCTCTACCATTCTTGGCCTCGAGATTCTTGCACTCGTTCTGGTGTATCTCCAGCTCACGGGTGGGGTGCGCACGGACGAAGCGAAGTATCTCCTCAGTATTCCGTATCCGCATCCTCCGCTCCTCCGATGGATCATGGCATCGACGAGCGCTCTCCCCGGACATCTCCTATTCTGGCGTTTCATCTTTGCGAGTGCTGTCGTGCAGGCAAGCTGGCTCGTGTATGACCTCGGTGCAGTGCTTCAGCGTGATCGGCGCATCGCTCTCATCCTTGCGTGGCTCTGTAGTGCGCCGGTGATCTTGCAGGGTGGATCCGTGATGCTCATAGTACCCACAGCGTTGTTCGGTCTCGTTCTTGTCCATCGCTACTTCGACCAACGGGAGCATTCACCGCGCTCTGCACCTGTCGTCGCTCTCGGATGGCTCATGGCACTGTTCTCTGCATATCAAACAGTTCTCTTCGCCCCCTTTATTTTCGTTCTCCTACGTCGAACGAATATCTCTCGTCTGCGTGCGTGGGTGTACTTCCTTGTTCCTCTTGCGCTTCTCGGCGTGTATTCATTGACTAACCCCCTTGCTCTCGCAAGCATGCTGGCTGTGTCCACGCAGGATGCGGTCATGCCGATCTTCGATCGTACGATGAATATTGCATTTGTGTGGTTGCTCGCGGGTGGTGCTCTTACGGTCTTTGGACTTCTGGGGATCGCGACGGGTCGACGTCGCACGATCATGGTGACATCACTCCTCGTTCTCGCGTACATCGCGTTATCCGCACAGCAGTACTACGCACTTCTTCTGACACCTCTTCTCATTGGAGGTATCTTTCAGCTTTTCTGTCACCGGAGACTGCGCCCGCTTCTCTTCCTATCCCTACATTTCTTCTCGTCTGTCTTGCTCCTGTGGTACGGGTTACCGCAGATGTTCATTCCCTCGACAGATGCCGAGGTGATCGCATTTCTCAGTGACCGTGGGCTCAATGCTCCTGTGCTCATCGATGGATACTTCGGTCATCAGTGGCAGTATTACAGCCCTGTTCCTGTACGAAGATATTCGCAGACGCTTGCTATCGAGGTCGAGGATTCTGCTTTTGCAGTCATCTGTACGAAGCAAACAACTTGTGAGGACGACATCGATCGCGACAAGTGGAAGAAGCTCGATGGAGCTCCGAGGGAAGTGTGGGTGAAAAAATAAGTTTGGAAGTTCGCAAGTGCGATAAGTGCAAAAGTGCTTTTGTTGTGACTTTCGCACTTACGAACTTTCAACTTCCGCACTTCTATATCCCATAGTACTCCCTGTACCAGCGTACAAACTTCGGTACTCCTTCTGCGATCCTCGTCTTTGGCTCGTAGCCAAGCTTCTCTTTCGCATGGCTGACATCGGCGAGGCTTGCTCTGACGTCGCCTGGTTGCATCGGTAAGTATTCCTTCTTCCCTTCTTTCCCACATGCTTTCTCGATGGTGCTGATGAATTCCATGAGTTCTTCTTTGCGTCCGCATCCCAAATTAAAGACTTCTTCCGGATAATTTTTATCACACGATGCGATGATGCCACTCACGATGTCATCCACGTACGTGAAGTCACGTTGCATTTTCCCTTCACCGAAGATGGAGAGAGGCTTGCCGTGTAGGATCGCATCCGTGAAGAGGAAGAGCGCCATGTCTGGTCTGCCGTAGGGGCCGTAGACGGTGAAGAAGCGGAGCCCTGTGACGTGCGTTCCGTAGAGATGATGGTACGTGTGCGCCATGAGCTCATTGTCCTTCTTATTCATGCCGTAGAGCGAGACTTGGTTATCGGTACGGTCAGTTTCCGAGGCAGGGAGCTTGTCATTGCCACCGTAGACAGAGCTACTGGATGCATAGATCAGTCCTGGGATTTTTTGCTTCCGCACTTCGTCGAGCACATGGAAGAATCCGGTGATATTGATATCAATGTATTCATCGGGATGATCGAAGGCGTGACGGACTCCGGCAAGGGCTGCGAGGTGGATGACGCGATCCACTCCCGTCATCGCCTTCGCGAGTGTAGGTCGATCGAGGATGTCGCCTTTGATGAACGTGAATCCCTTCTGCTCTTTGAGAATCTTCAGTCGTGCTTCCTTCAGTGTCGGGTCATAGTACGCGTTCATGTTATCGAATCCCACGACGCTGTCGCCACGCGCAAGCAGTACTTGCGCAGTGTGGAACCCGATGAAGCCAGCGGCACCGGTGAGGAGGATTTTCATGTACGACGCATTGTAGCAACAATTCTCGCTACTTTCATTGTTGACTTGTTTTTTTCAAAAGATCTCTCACTTGATTAACCGTTACAGTATTTCCATTTCCGATAGTATCGATGAGAGATTGTAGTCTAGTGCGTAAATCCTTCCTTCCTTCGCTTTGCTCTAAACCTTGTGCAGTATTTAAAACATCTTCTTCCGATCGAAGGACACGACTAGTATCAAATGGAATATGATCGGGTTGAGTCATATTAAATACTATACCCCAATCCCAATATATTGCAACTCCTGTGCCACTACCTCTTTAGGTTCGTAGATATTGCGTCCATCGAAGAGGAGATCACCTTTCATCGCTTTCTTTAGTTCCTTCAGATCCACTCCGCGGAACACGTCCCATTCTGTTAGGACGAGGAGCGCATCGGCGCCCTTCACGGCGTCCATAGGAGCGAGGACGTATTTCACAGATTGTGGGAGCAGGGGCATTGCGCGATCGATGGCGACCGGATCAAACGCAGTGACGGTGTGGCCGGCTTTCGAGAGTGCATGGATCACATCGATGCTCGGAGCCTCGCGCATGTCATCGGTCTTCGGCTTGAAGCTGAGGCCCCAGACGGCGACCGTCGCATTCTTTGGTAGTGCCTTGAGCACTTTCTCGATGAAGCGTTCACGCTGATGCTGGTTGACGCTATCCGTCGCTTCCACGATCGGCATCGGGACGCCGTATTCTTTCGCCGTTGCCATGAGGGCTTTCACGTCTTTCGGGAAACAGCTTCCACCGTAGCCAATCCCTGCGTGGAGGAACTTGGGTCCGATGCGGTGATCGAGGCCCATACCGGAGGCGATATCGCGGATGTT
>CAZDQZ010000039.1:4670-6914 GCA_964507835.1 uncultured Candidatus Peribacteria bacterium
AACGGTTCCATCGCCTATGATCTTCTCCTGTCGCATGACGGTTCTTTTTTGAGTGGTATCGATGCGCAGAACCTTGAGAATCTCTCGGTGAATTATTTAGCGCAAGGTTTCAAGCGTCATCACGGGGGGACAGCGGCGAACATCGGATGGAATCTTGCACTCCTCGGGCACCAGGCTTCCCTCATCAGTGCCGTTGGATTCGATGGCACAGAGTACCTCGAGCTACTCTCTGAACGTGGCGTCGATATTTCTCGCGTGGAGCACGTGAAAGATGCCATCACGGCGACGGCAGTCATAGCATCAGATAACGCAGAACGGCAGATCAGTTTCTTTCATCCGGGAGCAGATGCATTCGGTACGTTCCCGAGTCTCAAGGATGAACGGGAGGAACTCTCGTACGCCATCATGTCACCGAGGAATCCAGTGCTCATGCTCAAGGGCGCCGCTGAGTGCGCGAAGCAGAACATTCCGTATCTCTTCGATCCTGGGCAAGTCGTTCACGCATTCGGCACCGATGAATTCCGTCGCGCGGTCAGCGCAAGTGCAGGGCTCATCACGAACGAGTACGAATGGGGGATCGCTTCACAGAAGCTTGAGTGGCAAGAAAATGACATCGTGAAGGCGTGTGGGATGCTCGTGATTACACTTGGAGATAAAGGGCTCAGGATTGTCACGCGCGAAGAAGATCTTTTGGTTCCTGCTTGTAGGGCGGATCACTTCGTGAACCCAACTGGTGCAGGGGATGCGGTGCGCGCAGGACTTCTCCACGGATTGTCATCAGGATGGTCGATGACTGATGCAGGTCGTCTCTCTGCGGTTCTTGGGTGTTTGGTCGTAGAGCAAGAAGGTACGCTTCTTGAGTCGCTTGATATGGATGAAGTGCAGGCGCGTGCAGAGGAGACGTATGGGGAGGGTCTTCCATTTGAGAATGAATAATTGATAATGAACAATGGAAAGGTGTCGTTATTTCTGTGTTTTGACGTGTGCTATGATGTAGCGTCATTATTCATTCTTCATTATTCATTTTTCATTCATCCCCATGTCCTACGTCCGTGACCCCTCCCTCGCTCCTCAAGGTCGTCTCAATCTCGAGATCGCCGAACGTCACATGGGTGCACTGCTGGAAGTGCGCAAAGAATTCGCGAAGACGAAGCCATTTGCTGGACTCACGATCGGTATGGCGCTCCACGTGACTAAGGAGACAGGCATTCTTGTGCGCACGTTTACGGCTGGTGGAGCCAAGGTTGCCATCACCGGATGCAATCCTCTCTCGACGCAGGATGACATCGCCGCAGCACTCGCAGAAGAAAAAGATGTGATGGTCTGGGCGTACAAAGGTGAGAGTAAGGAGGATTACTACAAGTACTTGTCCGCAGTGATCGATACGAAGCCCGATATCACCATCGATGATGGATGCGATCTCGTGACGCTCATTCACACGAAGCACCCAGAGTTACTTTCAAAAATGATCGGTGGATGCGAGGAAACGACGACTGGCATCATTCGCCTGCTCGCGATGCAGAAGGAAGGTGTGCTCAAGTGCCCCATGATCGCGGTGAACGACAATAAGACGAAGCACCTCATGGATAACTACTACGGGACGGGACAATCGACCTTCGATGGCATCCTGCGTTCTACGAATATGCTCATTGCCGGGCGTACCGTCGTTGTTCTGGGCTACGGTAGCTGTGGAAAGGGTGTCGCGATGCGTGCCAAGGGTATGGGGGCACAGGTGATCGTCACAGAGGTGGATGCCTTCTGCGCGCTCCAGGCCGCGATGGACGGGCACCGCGTCATGAAGATGTCAGACGCCACACCCCTTGGGGATCTCTTTGTGACGGTCACGGGTGACATTCACGTGATTCGTATGGAGCACATGGAGAAGATGAAGGACGGCGCGATCCTTGCCAACTCCGGTCACTTCGATCACGAGATCGACATGGTGACTCTAGAGAAGACTGCCAGCAGGAAGCGTCGCGTGCGTCATTACCTCGATGAATATTTACTGAAGTCTGGCAAAGTCATCTTTGTCGCGGGAGAAGGTCGCCTCGTGAATTTGGCATCAGCAGAAGGTCACCCGAGTGAGGTCATGAGTTTGTCATTCTGTGGTCAGGCTCTTGCATGTAAGTATTTGGTGGAGAACAAGGGCAAAATGAAGAACGAAGTCATCACTCTTCCACCTGCGATTGATGATTACATTTCTCGTTTGCAGTTAGTCGCGATGGGACTCTCGATTGATGAACT
>CAZDQZ010000039.1:7014-10156 GCA_964507835.1 uncultured Candidatus Peribacteria bacterium
CCTCCTAGAATGTCACGTACTGCTTGCTCTACGGGGTGAGTCCATTGCTGTTGCATCATGATTCTTGCAATTGCTTTCTGTATATTGCTTGAGTGTTGTTGCAGTATAAATGTGTGTGCACCTTCTTCGCACGCTTTCTGCCATTGAAGATAATGATTGCGTACGGACGTAACGATTTGATTCGTCCTATGTGCCTGCGATAATTGATGACGCATCTCAGGCGAGAGTGTTTGGTCGGTACGGGAAGCATATTTTCTATTGAGTAAGACTCTAGATGACATAGGAGATGGGGAAGAAAGTGAATAGACCATACTGTGGTGTTTCTCCTCCGTCGTGTTTTATGAGAAAAATAGATATTTCTATTATTTTTTGTTATATTTATAACATATGCTTACTCTCACGACAGCATTGTCGGACATGATTTCTACAGACTCGTTTTTGCAACATGGCTTGCAGTACCGACTTTTTAATCTCACCCAACTGTCACATCACCTCCTAAAGCATCTTGAAGCACGTACGAAGAAATCACTATCTACTTCCGCAGTGCTGATGGCACTTTCGCGTTATCAGCGCCGTCTCAAAAAATTTGCACCGGCACCTGAGCAATTTGCGGTACAGGATCTATCGTTACGTACTCATGTTGCGACAATATCTATTTCCAAAACAACCAAGAACATTCAGCGCGTTCATGCATTTCATACCCAAATTCATGCCAAGAATGGTTACATCACGATCACCGAAAGCACGAATGAAATCACAATGATTTTCGATATCGCACATTTGCCATTCGCGAAAAAGCTTCTGGGCGACAACATCAATTCTCTGAATGCCAATGTTGCCGGATTAGCACTTCGTTTCTCAGCCGAATATGCTTCTGCACCCGGTTTTTTGTGCACGGTACTCCAGCAGATGATGCTACAAGGGATTAACATTGTGGAGGTGGCTTCTACGTATACGGAATTTGTGTTGTACGTGGATGAATGCAATGCGAAATTGGCATTCGATACCCTCTATGTTCTTTTCAGGGTTACTAGAACTTAGGTGCAGAGGCAAGACGGGGGCAGAAAAGGTCTTGAGTAGTTGGCAGGAGGGAAAATAGAGAACAGGAAATGAAAATCGAAAAGAGAAGAGTGAAAAATTTGGATGATGTTGGATGGTCATATTTAGTGGCTCTAGCATTCAAAAAATCTTCATTATGTCGTATTTTGTTGACACAATCTACTTTGTAATTACAATGCCGGAAATTTCTTACCCCTTTATTTTATGGCTAAGAATCCTGATAAACATTTGGCTGAAATTACTAACGGTCTTCAAGCCTTAGAAGACGCGAAAATACCTCTTTCTGAAGTTGGTTTTGATTCACAAACTCTCCATGATTTAGAACAAGCGATTGCTAACAATTCTCTACCTGCTTTTGTGAAATTTATGGAAGGAAAAGGGGAATTAACAGAGGTGCTTCAAACAATGAGAAGTGTGCGGGATTTGATGACAAGCATGCCTCAGTAACTTGATACGTGGTCAATGTATGAATTTTGAGTAGAGAGAAAAGATGGCCTGGGTTGGCTGGATGCAAGATTTTAGGCAACTAGCTATAGTTCCTGACAAGGAAGAACGAAAGCTGGTTTGCCATACGTTCATCGAATGGCGGAGAGGGAGGGATTCGAACCCTCGAAACCCTTTTGGGGTTTACGCGATTTCGAGTCGCGCGCCTTCGGCCACTCGGCCACCTCTCCGTAGGGGGGATTCTACCAGATTCACATGCTTTTACTGCATTTCTCATGACGTATTTCGAATGTCGTATATCGTATATCGAAAAATATCTTCGTTCGTATTCTATACAATAGTAACTCGACATACGAACTACGATATTCGACATTCGATTTACCCCTCCCTCGCCTCACGCTTCAGTTCTGCTTCGATTAATAGGTCTAAATCTCCATCGAGCACGCCCTGCGTGTCGCTTGTTTCGTAGTTCGTGCGGAGGTCCTTCACCATTTGGTACGGATGGAGGACGTAGCTCCTGATCTGTGATCCGAAGTCCGCACTCGCGGCAGAACCTTTCAGTCTCTTTCGTTCCGCTTCTTCCTCTGCATGCTTCTTCTCGAGGAGCTTGGCCTTCAGGATGTTCATGGCGCGCTCGCGGTTCTGGATCTGACTTCGTTCGTTTTGGCACGCGACGACGATGCCACTCGGAAGGTGGGTCAGGCGCACGGCGCTGTCGGTCTTATTCACGTGTTGGCCTCCTGCCCCTCCAGAGCGATATGTATCGATTCGGAGATCATTCATATTTACCTCTATTTCTTCTGTTCCAGACATATTGGGTAGGACTTCGACGAGTGCGAAGGATGTTTGCCTGAGACTCTTCGCATTGAATGGCGAGAGGCGGACTAAGCGATGTGTGCCACGCTCACACTTGAGGTGCCCGTACGCCGCGTCACCTTCGATGAAGATCGTGATCGACTTCACCCCTGCTTCTTGGCCATCGGTGCGCTCTACGACGTCTGACCTCCATCCTTTCCGTTCTGCATAGCGCAGATACATGCGCGAGAGCATTCCTGCCCAGTCTTGGGCGTCCGTTCCTCCAGCTCCTCCAGAAATACTGATGTACGTACTACCGAGATCGTATTTGCCTCCGAGGTAGAGCGCGCGTTCTGCCGTTCGCCATTTCTCATCGATATTCTTTAGTTCTGCTTCCAGCGTTGGTAGGTCACTTGCAGTACTTTCCTTCGCGATCTCCAGAAGATCCGTTACTTCTGCGAGGAGATCGACAATCGGAAGCCACTGCTTCTTGAGCCCTTTTAGTTTCTGAAACATGTCCTCTGCTCGCCGGTGATCATTCCAGATGTCGGGTGCAGACGTCAGTGTCTCGAGTTCGGTGATTTTCTGAGGGATGCCACGTTTCTCAAAGAGAGTCCTTTCCCATGTTCAGAGCGTCCCGAAGCTCTGTGAGCTTCTGGGCGAGATCTTCCAAGGTTAAGGGGTGAATGGTCATTGGGTGCAGTATATGTCAGAGATGTTTTGTCGTATATCGAATATTAGCTGCGTATGTCGAATATCGTAGGTCGTATATCGAACACATGTATTCTGATACGACATACGACATACGACATACGACATACGACATACGACATACGACATACGA
>CAZDQZ010000040.1:0-7625 GCA_964507835.1 uncultured Candidatus Peribacteria bacterium
TACGGCTCCACGAACGATATTTTCAATGTGTCACTAAAACGGTGTCACCAAGGATCAAGAGTGGGCTACCAATAGTAGCGTCGTAGTGGAATCCTAGCAAATAAAGAGGGGAATCACAATCTGTCATCGAGTGAAAAGCGCCTCCTTAGAGTCTTGATTCTTTTGTCGAAATAGCGTACTACGCGCATCGCACGATGGGTATTTTCACCATCGAAGTCACTTCATCTCCCTTATTATATGTCTACACAGCCACAAGAACACAGCGCCACTTCTTCTACGGGAGTCACCGAGATCGTCACCCATGAAGAGAAGGAACACCACCGCATCGAAGAGGTAAAAGCCACTTTTTCCGCTGAGGAGAAAAAACAGAGAGAGCATCACAAAAAAGAAAAGCTCAGCATCGATGCCGAAGAGCGTGCGAAGGCAATGGGGGAGCTACGAGCTTTCGAAGCAACAGAGCTTCCGAAGATCATCGAGAAAGGAGAACAGTCCCTCGTCGCATCCGTTGAGGCCATCGATGCAACGTCGAAGAAGATGTATCCCGTCGTCCTCAAAACGCTCATCGATGCAGTTGTGGCAGGTGCCATCGCCGCATAATCACCCCCTCCATTCCTCCCCTCCCTATGGCTATCGTCCCGATGCAGAAAGTCGCCGTCGTTACGCACAAAGCGCATGAACCTGAGGTACTGAACCTTCTCCATGCAGAAGGCGTCATGGAAATCTCGGAACTCCCGGATGCGAATCAGATCAACAGTGCGGAGCTCAATTATCACATCGCGGAACTCGATCACGTCATCGCACTCCTCGGTCACCACGCATCGGAAGCAACGCTCCGGAAGACCGAAGAGAACACCACGACGGATGCCATCATGAAGGCGGGGCAGAGCACGGAGATTCGACGCATCATCGATCGTGTGCACGCACTGGAGGAACAAGCGGTGCTCTACCGAGAACAGCTCGTCGATCTCGATCACGGTCGCATGCCACACGGCTCTCTCCTCGCGAATAGGTCTGCAGACGAAGGAGCATACTTCACGACACCGACGGTGAAGACCAATCTCTCGTCATTCGGTGGAGCGAAAGGAGCAACGGAAGCAAGTCCTGAACAGATCTCGAAGAAATCTGCAGAGGTACAAGCGTCGCAGAAAGCCCTCGACCGTGAATGGAAAGAGCTCTCGGAATCTCTCCCCCTCCTCTGCCATGCTCGACAGTTCGCAGAGTGGATGAATGAGATCGAAGCAGCGAGACGCGTGATGAAGAAAACGAAGTCCACCGTGACGATCTTCGGATGGATCTCGAAGAAATTCATCAAGTCTCTGGAAAAGAAATTGAACAAAGTCTCATCAGCGACGGCGCTCATCTGCGTCGAGCCCGATCCACATGAACAGGCTCCGATCCTCATCCAGAACCCCGCATGGCTGAAGCCCTTCGAGAGCGTCACGCTCCTCTACGGCCTCCCTCAAACGGGCGAACTGGATCCCACACCGCTCCTCGCTCCATTCTTCATTCTCTTCTTCGCACTCTGTCTCACCGATGCTGCGTACGGTCTCGTCCTCGCAGTCGCCATGGCAGGCTTCATCTGGAAGAAGAAACTGAAGCTGAATGATGCTCCTCTGTGGTGGTTGCTCATGATCGCCGGCATCGTCACGTTCTTCGTTTCCATCCCCTTTGGAGGATGGTTCGGCATGTCGCCAGACCAAGCTCCGTCCTTCATGACGGAAACACGTGCAGACGGTCAGCTCTGGTTCAAGGGACAAATCTGGAATCTCGGTGCCACTCCCGGTATCACCTTCTTCCAGAATCTCTCGATCGTCCTCGGTCTCATCCACTTGTGCTTCGGTATGTTCCTCGGCGGAGTCTCGAAGGGTCTCCGTGGACAGTGGATGGAAGGCATCTGGGTTGACTGGACACAGCTCCTCCTCATCGGTTCTGCGATCGCGTATCCATTCGCTCCGGAGGAATGGAAGCAGGTCGCCTTCTACGCGATCATCGCCTCTCTCGTGATCGTCATCTGGGGTAAAGGGTACGGATCTGTCTGGTACATGCGCCCGGTCTACGGCTTCCTGGGTCTCCTGAACCTCGCCATGGGCATGATGAGTAACGTGCTGAGCTACCTCCGCCTCCTCGCCCTCGGTCTCGTGACAGGCGCTCTCGCACTCGCTGTAAACTTAGTCGCTCAGCAGATCGGAGGATTCCTCCCCCCATTCCTCGGTATCCCACTCAGTATCGTCATCTACGTTGCCGGTCACACCGTGAACATCGCCCTCAACGTTCTTGGTGCATTCATCCACTCTGGTCGCCTCCAGTTCGTCGAGTTCTTCAGTCAGTTCTTCGAGGGTGGCGGTCGCCCCTTCAACCCCTTCAAGAGACGTCACTCATAATCTGTTTTTTTCTCCATACTTCTTTTTCCCTCTCTTCCCATGAAGAAAATTGCTTCCTCCCTCGCACTCGCGACGATCATCTTGATCCCCGGTGTCGCTCTCGCACAGAGCGCAGCCGTCGCTACCGGCGTCCCTGTGAACTACTGGGGGCTCGCGCTCGCGCTCCTCGGCGCAGCACTCGCCACTGGTCTTCCATGTACGGGGTCATCCATCGGAGTCTCCATCGTTGGGCAGGCAGGCTCCGGTCTCCTGACAGAGAAGCCTGAGCTCGCTGGTAAGGTCATCACCCTCGCGGTGCTCCCAGGCTCCCAGGGTCTCTACGGCATGGTTATCTCTCTGCTCTTCCTCTTCAGCTTCGGTGGCCCTCTCCTCACGGGCAAGCTCAGTCTCGATCTCCCTGCTGGCATCGCCCTCTTCTCCGCGTTCATGCCTGTTGCCATCGCCGCTGCCACGTCCGCACCTGCACAAGGTCGCGTCTGTGCCGCTGGTATGCACATGCTCGCTCGCGACAGTCGTCTCGCTGGTCGCGTCATCACACTCGCAGCTCTCGTCGAGACGTACGCACTCCTCGGATTCCTCATCTCTTTCTTCATGTTGAACTCGCTCAAGGACTCTCTTCTCCAATAATTCCTCTCCACATCCGACCATGGCTCTCTCGCACATCCTCCATGCCATCACCGCAGAAGCCGACGCCGAAATCCGCGCGCTCCGTCAGAAGCATGACGAGCTACTCCGCACACTCGACGCCGATCACGCCTCGGCTCTCTCCTCACTGCGTCACGATATCGCGCAGAAAAAAATGGAACGCCTCCATAGCCTGCGCTCGCGTGCAGAAGGTCATGTCAACATGAAGAAGCGCCACGCCGTGCTCAAGCGTAAGCAACACATTCTCGACGCTCTCTATGCCGACACGGCACGTGCACTTGGCTCTCTGCAGACAGCAACGCTCGAGAAGCTCATGACGGGATGGATCAAGGGTCTGCCCAAGGGTGGTGTCATTCGTCCAAGTGCCGTGCACGCTGTGCTCATCAAGAAAATCTGCGGAGACTCACACACCATCGGGGCCCCTCTCAAAGATGTATCGGGGGGATTCATCTACGAGAGCGAGGCGATGGATCGCGATTACACGTTCGAGTTCCTCATCCGTGAACTCCTCCGTCCTGCAACGGAGATCGATGCCGCTCACCAACTCTTCGGAATCTAAATGTTCGCCTCGTCGACAACTTCCGGGCAACTCTACGCCTACGGTCACGGCCGTGTGGGTGTCCTGCAGGAATACTTGCTGACACAAGGAGACGTCGATCGCATGGTCACCGCACGTGACGCGACAGATCTTGCACGCATCATCGCCGAACTCAAGATCAGCACGCAGGTGGAGTACATCGCAAATCCACACCGTTTCATCAATAACATCGAGAAGTGGCTTCGTCACGAACTGCGATCAATGGTCTCTGAAAAGGAGGCGCACATCTTCGATATCCTCTGGATGAAGGACGATGCAGCTCTCCTCTCGTATCTGCTCAAAAAACACCTCGGTCTCACCTCTGATATCAGCACAGAGCCACACGTCGGTGCCACTGCGTACGATCCGGAAGATCTGAAAGCTCTCGTCCAAGGCATCGATGTCCCTTCCGCCCCCCGTGAGCTCCGTACTTTCATCGGAAGTGTTCGAGAGAATCACGCTCTGTCGCCACAGAATATCGATACACGTGTGGCGCAGTTCACAGTCGACGTTCAGCTCGCACTCGCACGGAAAGGGAGTGCCAATATTCTCCTCTACGTCGCTCACCACATCGACCTCCAGAACATCCGGACGGCACGCAGACTGCGAAGAGAGGAACGACCAGAAGATCACCTCGTCCGCGGAGGAGAAATCGACGTATCACGCTTCAGTCTTGATCGAGCGAAGCTTGCCTCCGTCGTCCGTGGATCGAGCTTGGGCTCTGCTCTTGCCGACAGCATCCAGTCATCGGAAGACTCGTCCATCGTCCTCGAGCGGGGGCTTGCAAAAGCCATCGCTTTCGATATTGCACGCATGCGTAGTAACGCACTGACCATCGATCCCATCTTCGCTTTCGGTGCGATTACCCAGTCTCAGCTCAAGCTTCTCCGCACGATTCTCATCGGCAAGTCCGCTCATCTGAGTGCCGAAGAACTGAAGAAACTTCTCCCCCCATTCCTCTCCACGTCCGCTTACGCATCGTAACTATGTCCAGGTACCGCATCGCCATCGTCGGATCCAAGGAAGCCATCGCGGGGTTTGCACTCCTCGGTGTCGATGTGATCGCCGTCACGCCAGAAGACGACATCGCATCACACCTCTTCAAGCTGAAGCGATCGATGCGGACGGAGGACGGAAAGGAACGAAACGTGTACGGCATCGTCTTCGTCTCAGAAGACCTGCTCGAAGCTCTCACCGCCGACGATCAGAAGCGTCTCGCTCGCGGAGCACTGCCTGCCATCATCCCTCTCCCCAGCCACCACGGAGCGTCTGGCTACGGCCTTCAGCGACTCAAAACCATTGTCGAACGCGCCGTCGGCTCCGACATCCTCGCGTAATTCTTTTTCTCCCCATCTGTTATGTCCGCCATCATCACCAAAGTCGCAGGACCACTCGTCATCGCCTCCGGGATGCGCAACGCCAAAATGTACGAAGTCGTGCGTGTCTCGAATGAGAAGCTCGTGGGTGAAGTCATCGAACTCCACGGCGACACAGCTTCCATTCAGGTCTACGAAGAAACATCCGGCGTGAAGCCAGGGGAACCCGTCCTCCTCACAGGACAAACACTCTCTGTAGAACTCGCTCCAGGACTCCTCACGTCCATCTTCGATGGCATCCAGCGTCCACTCGAGCTCATCGAAAAAGCAGCGGAGAGCCCCTTCATCACGCGTGGCATCGAGGTACCGAGCCTCGACAAGAAAGCACTCTGGGATTTCGTTCCTTGTGTCTCGAAGGGCATGACCGTGCACGAAGGTGACATCCTCGGCACCGTGCAAGAGACCAAGCTCATCGAGCACCGCGTCATGGTACCGGTTGGAATCTCGGGCACTCTTCACTCGATCGCGAGTGGTAAGAAGACGATCGAAGACGTCATCGCTACGATTGAGAAAACAGACGGTACGACAGTGGACGTACGCATGCTCCAGCGCTGGCCCATCCGCATTCCTCGCCCATCGAAAGGCAAGACCATCCCCACCGACATCCTCGCCACCGGCATGCGCATCTTGGACTCTCTCTTCCCTATGGCGAAAGGTGGAGCCGGTGCCATCCCGGGCCCGTTCGGTGCAGGAAAAACCGTGACACAGCAGAGCTTAGCAAAATACTGCAACGCGCAAGTCATCGTGTACATCGGTTGTGGCGAGCGTGGAAATGAAATGACAGAAGTACTCTCTGAGTTCCCACACTTGATCGACCCAAACTCCGGCGAACCCCTCATGAAGCGCACGGTGCTCATCGCCAATACGAGTAACATGCCCGTGGCCGCTCGTGAGGCGAGTGTGTACACCGGTATCACGATTGCCGAGTACTACCGCGACATGGGCTACGACGTCGCGCTCATGGCAGACTCTACGTCCCGCTGGGCAGAAGCGATGCGTGAGATGTCGGGACGCCTGGAAGAAATGCCCGGTGAAGAGGGCTACCCCGCATACTTGGGTTCACGCACCGCAGGATTCTACGAGCGCGCAGGAGCTGTCGATTGTCTCGGAAGTGATAAGCGCAAAGGCTCCCTCTCCGTCATCGGCGCCGTGTCGCCTCCGGGTGGAGACTTCTCTGAGCCGGTCACGCAGAACACGCTCCGCGTCACGAAGGTCTTCTGGGCACTGGATGCCAAGCTCGCGTACAAGCGCCACTTCCCTGCGATCAACTGGTTGCAGAGCTACACACTCTACGCCGAGAACTTGGCAGGAACATTCGGGTCGACCATCGCACCGGATTTCATGCAGAATCGAGACCGTGCCCTCACCATCCTTCAGCAGGAAAGTAAGCTGGAAGAAATCGTCCGCCTCGTCGGTACCGATGCGCTCTCACCGAAGGAACAGCTCACGCTGGAGACCGCACGCATGATCCGCGAGGACTTCCTCTTCCAGAACGCGTACGACCCAGCCGATGCCTACACATCGATCAAGAAGCAGTACCGCATCCTCCGCGCCATCCTCAGCTTCGCAGACGAAGCGAGTCGCATCATCGATCAAGAAGACTTCGATATGCAGAAGCTCCGCACACTGCCTGTCAAAGACGAGATCGCAAAAGCACACCTCTACAAAGAACAAGACGACACCGCCTTCGACGCACTCGAGGCCATGATCGTCTCGCAGATTGCTTCTCTCGCATCACACGCGTAAGTCCACGATTCTTTCTCATCCAGTCTTCCCCTCTCTCCCCATGTCGATCACCGCCTACAAATCCGTGAAGAGTGTCGCCGGCCCCCTCCTGATGGTGGAAGGCGTCAATGACATCGCCTACGACGAAATCTGTGAAGTGAAGCTCAGCACAGGAGAAACTCGTCTCGGAAAAGTCCTCGAGTCTCGCAAGGGTCTCGCAGTCGTCCAGCTCTTCGAGTCCACACAAGGCCTCAAAGTCGAAGGCACGAGCGTGCGCTTCCTTGGTCGTACCTTCCAATTCGGCGTATCAGAGGACATGCTCGGTCGCGTCTTCAGTGGAGCAGGAAGCCCCATCGATGGTGGACCTGCCGTCCTCCCCGAAAAGCGCGTCGACATCAACGGTAACCCCATCAACCCTGCTTCTCGCGAGTACCCCGATGACTTCATCCAGACAGGTATTTCGACGATCGACGTGCTCAACACACTCGTCCGAGGACAGAAGCTCCCGCTCTTCTCTGGTGCAGGTCTGCCCCACAGTAAGCTCGCGGCACAGATCGCGAGACAAGCGCGTGTGCTCTCGAAGAAAGAGGTAGAGACCAAGGGTGCTGACCGTGGCACGGACGAAGAGGGAAAGTTCGCCGTCGTCTTCGCCGCGATGGGTGTCACCTTCGAAGAAGCGAGATACTTCCAGCAGGAATTCGAAAAGACCGGAGCGCTCACGCGTGCTGTGCTCTTCCTCAATACTGCCGATAATCCCGTCGTCGAACGCATCGCTACGCCACGCCTCGCACTCACGGTCGCAGAGTACTTAGCGTACGAAAAGGACTACCACGTCACCGTCATCCTCACCGACATGACCAACTACTGCGAGGCACTGCGCGAGGTCTCCGCCGCACGCAAAGAAGTCCCTGGTCGCCGTGG
>CAZDQZ010000040.1:7725-9880 GCA_964507835.1 uncultured Candidatus Peribacteria bacterium
GCGAGGCACTGCGCGAGGTCTCCGCCGCACGCAAAGAAGTCCCTGGTCGCCGTGGATACCCTGGATACATGTACACCGATCTCGCGACGATCTACGAGCGCGCAGGGCGCATCCGCGGACGCGCAGGATCCATCACGCAGATCCCCATCCTCACGATGCCAGAGGACGATGTCACACACCCCATCCCCGATCTCACTGGCTACATCACCGAGGGGCAAATCCGCTTAGACAGAGGCTTGCATCAGAAAGGAATCTACCCACCCGTCATCCCGATGGGTTCGCTCTCTCGTCTGAAGGGTAAGGCACAAGGAGATGGAAAGACGCGAGAAGATCACAGCGGTATGGATGCCCAGCTCACCGCCGCGTACGCTCGTGGTACCGAAGTGCGCGAGCTTGCCGTCATCCTTGGAGAATCGTCACTCAATGATACGGATAAGGCATACCTGACATTCGCAACGGCCTTCGAGAAAGAATTCATCGCACAGGGTGACCAAGAGAACCGCTCCATCTACGACTCGCTCACCATCGGCTGGAAGCTCCTCTCCCTCCTCCCTCGCTCCGAACTCAAGCGCGTGAAGTCCGCGCACGCCGACATCTATCTTCCCAAGCAATCATAAGCCTCTATGGCTCTCCTCCACGTCAATCCCACGCGCATGGCACTCATGGATCTGAAGAGATCCAGTACCTCAGCTCTGCGTGGTCACAAGCTCCTCAAGGATAAGCAAGATGGACTCATGCAACAGTTCCTCGCGATCATCCGCTCTGCGAAGGAGATGCGAAGGACGGTGGAAGCAGAGCTCAGTGACGCCTTCATGAGCTTTCTCATGGCCTCTGCATGGCTCTCCGATGCAGAGATAGAGAATGCCCTCAGTAGTCCGCAGGCGATCATCGAGCTCAGTGTGGAGACACGAAGCGTGATGGGGGTGAAGATCCCGAGCTTCCGTCTCCGTAAGGAAGGAGCGATCCGCACGTACGGCTACGCACACACGAATACTCTCCTCGACCAAGCCATCGATTCCTTCGATCGCGTCTTCGAGATGCTGATCCGCCTCGCGGAGATCGAGAAGCAAGCCGAGAACATGGCCATCGAGCTCGAGACCACCCGTCGCCGTGTGAACGGGCTAGAGCACAAGATCATCCCTGACCTCAAGCAGACGGTGAAGTACATCAAAATGCGTCTGGATGAATCCGAGCGTGCCGCGATCATCGGCACAATGCGTGTGAAGGCCGGGATGGAGAAGTCAGCCTAAGGAGGTGCTGTTTACAGAACGACGATACGCGTCCCAAGGATGATCGCAAGGATGCCAAGTGTATTCAGGATGAAGCAGAATCCAACAAAATCCCTCTTCTGCATCGAGCTCACGGAACTGATGAGCGTCACACCGAATTCATCGGGGAGTGGGGAAGCGATGACGAGTCCTGCGACACTCCAGAGGATCATGCGACGCACGCGTTCGCTCACGGATTCACGGTGGAGGAACCGGTGGATCATCACGAACATTCGACTCGTGCGTAGGGCATGGATCTCCTCATGGAAAACGGTGAAACGAACGAGAGAGAAGAGCATCGTATCGACAGACGCAGCCCCGACACCTGCAATGAGCGCACCGATCACCGGATCAACGTTCACCGCAACGTCGATGATGAGAGCGATCCCGAACGCAGCCGTGAACCCGAAGCTGAAGAGCGCCCCGCCGAGCAACATCGAGAAGTATCCATGCCCATTCAGATAGTCGGCGAAACGATCGAAAAGACCCAGATAATGCAGGATGTACGCAAGGACGAAGGACCCGAGGAGGAGTGTGAGTTTTGGGTATTTCACTAGTAGTATTATAACACTTTTTTAGGATATACACAATTTTTCTTCCCTCTTCATGGGTGTGGTGGCTACGAAAGAATCCACTGCCTCAGACGTCATCATGAGAGTACACTGACACCCTGATACAGACACATACCCTCATTCCCCCGCATTCTTCCATGCAATCAAAGACGCACATGAAAGCAGATATTCTCATCATCCTTATGGTCGCAACGCTGAGCGCGTGCTCTGCAAGTAAGCCAACATTCGCTGAACCTACACTCATCATCGATCGCCCCCTAGTCACGCAGAGTGCGTCGTCATCGCTCGCGTTCTTCTCGAGTGCATCGTCTGTGT
>CAZDQZ010000041.1:0-9394 GCA_964507835.1 uncultured Candidatus Peribacteria bacterium
TTCCAGCCAAGCGTCAGCAATCTCTCTCCATTCGTTGGATCCTTATCGGTGCTCGCGCACGTAAAGGCATGCCGATGGCAGAGAAGCTCGCTCTCGAGCTCCTCGATGCATCGACAGAGCAGGGTGCAGCCGTGAAGAAGAAGGAAGACGTCTACAAGATGGCGCAGGCCAACAAGGCCTACGCGCACTTCGCGAAGATGGGGTAGAGCCTTTCTTCTTTCATATACCTACAGAAGAAAGATTCTGTTTGTTTTTTCGTTTCTGTCAGATATCGTTCCTGTGACCCTTATTTACTTTCGCCTTTTCTATGATGATCCGTCGACTCGTTTCTTCCATCTGCATTGCTTCATTTATTCTTCCATCGGTTGTCCATTCGACTGACGCGCCTGTGACATTGCAACATGTGCTTGAGATCGTGCAACGATCAATGAGTCCAGTGCAGTATCACATGGATCTACAGTCTTCGTACCCTGGTTTCCATGGATCTCTCTCGATTGACGGTCGAGGATCGGGCAACCATTCTGCGCTCAAGGATCTCTCGACAGATCTCAATGTTGTTTTCGATCTTTCTCTCGATCAAGCTGGGGCAATCAGTGTCAAAGGACAGTTGCGGATGCTGAATGGCATCGCATACGTTTATCTTGATTCCTGGAGTGCGACTGGTCAGCTCAGCGATATGAAGTCGACGCTCGACCCTTTCCTCAAAAAATGGGTTAGCTTTCCTCTGGATCCCAGTCAGTATGATGTAACGCAAGACTTGAAAACCGCACAATCGACAGAAGGCCTTCAGCGCTTCGCAAGGTTCTTCGAAATTACGAGAACAGCGTCACAGGGGTCGACACACTATAACGTTGTGCTTCCCGCACGGAAGAAGCGTTCGTTCCTCATGGCGCTGATGGGAGTAGCGAGCACCTATTCATCTCCTCGCTACAACGCTGTGATGCGCCGTAGCGCACGATCAACAACGATCGATATGTCGTTTGCCGTCGATGCACTGATGAATGGGTCTTTCTCTGGTGCGAAGGGTACTATTGGTCTCAAGCTCCCATACAATGCTAAGCCTTTTTCCGTTTCGTACAGCGCGTCGACGCAGGCTCTGAGTTCTTATTCACCCATCACTGCTCCTCAGGACAGTGTCTCGTTTAGAGATGTGGTTGGACTACCTCAAACCAATGCTGTGAGCCTCCCTGATGCACGGAATGCAATCCGTCGAGCGGACGTGAACACGTTGCTCAATGCGGTCTACCAATATTCGATTGATAACAATGGGAAATTGCCATCGACAGTGGTGAAGGGGAAACTGCAGATGATCTGTCAGACAACGATGACATGTAGTGGTATCTCTTTGGATGTGCTCACTGAGAGCTACATACTCAAAGTTCCTGTTGATCCTCAGCAGGATTCCCGTAGCAATGAATCGGGATACACGATCGAAGTTCTTTCTGATGGCAAGATTCGCGTCACTGCGCCGAATGCTGAGAATCAACAATCGATCTCCGTGACTCGGTAGGTCATAGGACGGTTTACTGCTCACTCCATGAACACGTTCCTCCTTGCACAGTGAGGAGAGCTGCCTTGCAGATTGACGGGTCGTACGTCATCGGTGGGGTGAACGATGGGCACGATAGCATTGCATTGGATGCGTCAGTGACTTGGAGGTTCTTCGCCTCGTATCCTCGTGGAATGCCGGGGTGGAATTGGTAGTTCGTTTTCTGGGATTGAGCGAGAGGGATCGTGCCTATGGAGTTTTTCAAGTCGTAGGAGAGCGAGAAAGAAACTGGTTGATCGGATGCAAGAGCAAACCGTGCGAACGGATACATCGGAATATTTCCTGATACGACTGAAACATCTACATCATTTTTTCCTGTGATATCGATGACACGCTTTGCGCCATCGAATGGATCGATAATGAGTGCAAGAGCTTTGCCTTCGACATTTTTCTCGATGCGAGCAAAGGCGTAGCCGTAGCATCCTTTTTCAAATATCCACGAGATTCCTAACCTACTTCCCTCTATCGTTAGTATTCCGTTGGCATCAGACTGAAGCTGGTTATTTCTGTAATCGTGTACACCTCCGACGGGTGTATTCATCACTGTATCGATGAATGTGAAACGCAGACTGACTTTCGCGTTCTCACTTTGGCACGTCGCATTGCATCCGTCTTCCGAGACTGTATTGCCATCATCACACTGCTCGTTGCCTTCGATGGTTCCATTTCCGCAGACCGGAGCAGGCGCAGGATTGCACGCGCCATTCTGGCATCCATTGGCACAGGCAATCACTGATGAAGAGAATTGAAACGGCGTTCTGCAGATGAATTCAGTGACTGTCGTCGGCGATGCACAGCTATCGCTGTAGGCGAATGATTCTTGGGTGACGGTTCCCTTCGTTCCAGGCACTGCCCCATTGTCGGAGTCTATGCAGAGAAATTCTGTTCTACATGTACTGCTACATCCATCACCTTCGACTGTATTTCCATCGTCACATTGTTCTGGCACTTCAGTGATCCGATTACCACAGATATTCGTCGCTGGCACGCATGCACCATTTTCACAGGTGTTTGCACAGGTGTAGGTCGTGCTTGTGATGGAATCAGGGCCTGCACATTTGTATTCTCTGAGCGTGCCGTCTGCGGAGCAGAAATCTGTTGCCTGAAGCGTTTTTACAGTCGCTGTACCACGCACAGTTGGAACGTATCCACCATCGGAATCAATACAAGTATTCGATGATTCCTTCATGCAAGTTGCACTACATCCGTCATTATTGATTTTGTTGCCATCATCGCATTGTTCTCCAGTTTCAAGACTGCTGTTACCACACACGGGTCCTGCATTACATATTCCGCTTCTGCATCCAAACGGACAATTGATCCGACTGGCGAATGGAGAGCCAGCAGTGGAGCAGGTAAATTCCATCAAAGTATTGAGATCTTGGCAAAAGTCTGTTTCAGTCCCCGCACCACGTACGGTTCCTTGTTTTTTTGGATCATTGCCTCCATCGTCATCGACGCACGTAGCCTCGCGTTTGCAGATCGAGCTACAGCCATCTCCACTCACAGTATTACCGTCGTCACATTCTTCGAAAGCACTGACGATACCGTTCCCGCAGAGCTCTTTGTAGGTGTTTGGCTGAGCTGTGAGACAGGCGCCTGGTGATACGCATCCGTTTGCGCAGATTGAGTCGGGACGCCACTGTAGACATGCACCTCTCCGTTCACACATATCAATAGATTTTCCATCGCTATTGCATTGAGTGCTTCCTTCGCGACTGCACGTGGATACACACTGCGATTGCACACACGTTCCATTGTTACAGGTTTCGTTCTCGGCACAGACGCGATGCTTACTCCAATCCGTCTCGCCATAGGTATCTTCATCACAGATCTCTATTGTCCGATTCTCAGCGCATCGGTATGAACCTGCTATACACACTTGGTATGGTCTCAGGATGCGTATCGCAAATGATTCTCGATTATTCGCTGTTGTCCATTCTTCGGCATCGCCCTTTGGACGCACGAAGATCCGGATCATGTACGTGCCGTGCTCACGGTATGCGTGAGCCATTGTGAGAGTTTTTGATACATCACTCGTGAGATGATCGATGTTCGTAGCCTCTGTTTGGCCATCGCCCCATTCAATCGTTACAGTGGATGTGTCGATGCGATGTGTCCCTGTACTGCGTACTGCCACCATGAGAGTCACTTCTTTTCCGCTATATGCTGTAGATTCAGGCGCTTTTGGTATGATGATGGCGAGATCGGCGGGGATCGTCACTGCTTCGGATGGTTCCCTTTCGATATTCTTTTGTAGTGCTTGGACTTCCACTGTCCCCACCTGCGTAATAGTTTTTTCATACGCTTCCATCTCCTCCGTGCTCACGTGTAGGGTCGATGTTTCTTCTTCACTCATGTATGCACTTGCAGGCGTATCTGTCAGAAGAGTCATGTCCTCTACATCATCTTTGGATCCTATGCGAAGCGAAGCGATGATCTCTTGGAGAATGGCACGTTGATCTGATGCTTCCGTAGCGACGAGGGCGCGAATGTCTGATTGCGTGGATGCATCACTCTCTTCATCTGCCTGAGCAAGGGCTTCTTCGGTGTATCGGACGATGGATGCGAGAGTCTCTGTATCAAGCTTGCCGTTTCTCGAGAGCGTCCTCAGTTCATCTGTTCTCCGTTTCGCGAACTTCAGGAGAGATCTAGCACGGTCTTCTGGGGACGAAACAAGAGCAATCTCTGCGCGCTCCACAATGAGCTTCAGCGCGTAGAGAGAGCTCTGGCGTGTCACAGAAGGGGAGACGTACGCGTATGTCGTGGTGATACCTGTGCCTATCAGCAAGACGAGACAGGCAAGGGCGACACTCATCATCCAGCCGAACATGCTACCCATTCTCCATGGTGCGGGGCTTTTACCATGTTGTCCGTGCACACGCTGGCGCATCAGACGACCGTAGAGGGCATCTTTGAAGTGTGCTGTAGGATCATCCTTGCGTAGGCGCTTTTGGAGGAGCTCAGTGACGAGTTCCTCATCGAATGGCCTTTGATGATGATGTTTACGCGACATGATCGGGGTTATGGTGAGCGTGGGAGAGGTATTGTTTGAGTGTTTTCATTGACCGTGAGATCGCGACGTTCACGTTATTCTCAGTCATCTCTAGCACTTTTCCTATTTCACGGTGCGAGAGACCAGAGGAGAGCTTTAGTGCCCAAATTTGTTGTTGTTTCTCAGGCAGGACTCTGCTCGCCTTCCAGAGCTTCTCCATGAGGACCGATCGATCGATGGCATCGTAATCAAATTCTTCTCCGGGTTCTTGGTACTCTTCGAGTGCATCGAGAGACGTGACGTTGCTTTTGGTTTTCCTCGTGAAGTCGACGAGTGTGTGACGCGCAATCGTGAATACCCAGACGGAGAACGGCACGCCTCTGTCTTGGTAGGTGTGTAGTTTCTCGAATATTTTGACGAAGGTATCGGACGTGAGGTCTTCTGCATCTTCTCTCTGCCGGATGCGGAAGGAGTGGAAGCGGTACACGCGGGTGAAGTATCGATCGAAGAGAGTAGAGAATGCGTGCGGATCTGAGCCGGCCAAGCGGGCTAACTCTGTATCGGTTCGTGTGTCGCTCTCTGTTGCCTTGGTATCGCCTGACTCGCTGCGTGCACACACAGAGAGGAGAACGTCTCTTTCCTTATATTCCTTACAGAAAAAACGAACGATTCCGTTCTGGATTGTTCCTAGCCAGTGAACGGAGAGAAGAAGTTGCATGTGATGATGCCTTGCGAGAGAGGTTCGAATACTTTCTCCAGAGTGTACAGTGACTGAGGAAACTGTCGAATTCTATAGTCTCCTCTGATTGCTTTTCAGTGATTACACTACTTTCTACGTGCTATTGGCATGTGTATAGCTCTTCATTAAAGCTATTTCCACGCTGTAGACACATAACATTGCATATACTTGCTATTTATCAAATATGATGTATAGTACACATTACAATTTTTGTGTAAGGTTCATACATCTTTGCTCGTTTGTACATCTATCAGCCTTTCCCCCATTCTTCGTATGCGTCTCGCATCTTTCACGTCGCGCGCCTCAGGCGTCGTTCTCTCTTTGGTAGCAGTAGCTCTCGCTACCGCGGTACCTGTTGTACCCGCCTTCGCGGCCTCGTACGCTGATTTGTCTATTGTTCTGACGGGCCCATCGTCTGTTGCAAGCTCAGCGACGACGGTCGACTATAGCATTGCAGTGAAGAATGATGGACCTGCATCAGTCAGCAAGATGTCGTTCAGCGCTTCATTCCCAGCGACTGTCGTGAGTATCGTTCCTCACGCAAGTAATCAGCCATCAACATGCAAAGTGAATGCAAAGAATGTCTCTTGTACATTTATCGGTAGCCCTACTCTCACGGTTGACCAACACTTTACCGTGACCGTGAACATCGCAAGCATCGTCAATCAGCTCTGTACGACGAACTCAAGCAAGCCACGAGTCGCATCTGCGAAAGTCGCTTTGCCTGGTGGCAGAATCATCGATCCAAATCGTTCCAATAACGTATCGTCCTACGGTGTTGTTTTCCCATGTGCTCAACCCAAATCCGCTGATGTTTCCCTCAGCACCCCGACAGTCACGCCAGCGATCCCAGTCGTCGGTTCCACGATTTCCTTCAATCATATTGTTGCGAATGCCGGTCCCGATCCTGCAACACAGATAAAGCTTTCGGTCACGGTTCCGAAGGGGTTCATCTTCGTTCCTAGTAGCTCACTCCCTGGATGCATCGCATCTGGAAATGCAGTCGTTTGTACCAATGTGCCACTCTCGACGTTCTTCGATATCACTTTCTCTGTGCCAAGCACGATTCGTTGTGGTGCGACTGCGAACTACAAAGCAGTCGTCTCTGCGAAGGAGAAGGATCCTCTCCTCGCCAATAACTCTCGCAGTGTGCAGATGACGGTGGCGTGCCCTGTCCCTGCAGGTAACCTCTTTATCACATCGTCTGACGTAGCGCTCCATCCACATCAGCTTCTCGGTGGTACACTCGGTGATTCTGTCCTCTCTCTTGATCTCTCTGCAGATGTGGAGGCGGTCAATGTGACAACATTGCGTTTCACACTTCCTGTAGAAACTGTCCGTAGCCTTGATCGCGTTGAGCTCACATTGGCTGGAGAGACTGTGCCATTCGCAGTCGCGACGATCGCAGGATGCGGAAGTGACAATGTCCCAAACGGCACTGTCTGCGCTCAGATGACATCCAGAGAATTGGTCGTGATGAAAGGATTAACGAAAACTATTCTCGCACGTCCACGTCTGCGCACAGATGTTGATGGTGCTGTCTCTGGTGATCTTTTCAGTCTCACGGTTTTGAGCGCGGAAGCACGAGGGGATTCATCTGTAACCGCACTCAAGAAGAATGATGACGATCAACTCCTCGAAGGGGAAATTTTCATCGGCAGATCAAATGCTGGCCCAAGTATCCCTGTCACTGGTCCTACGAGCGTTGTCGTGCTCTCTAACATTCTGTCCATTACGAACGCAAATCCAGATGCCGACGGTACTGCCGTTCCCACTGGTACTATTCGTTCTCTCGGTCAATTCAAATTTACAGCTACTTCTCATAACAATACGAAGAATGGTCTCAATCGTTTCACGCTCGATCGTGCCATCTTTACGGTCGATCTCGAGAACGTTGGGGTCGATCCTACTAGCTTTAAACTCTACAACATGACCGATATTTCTATGAGGTCATCGTGTACCGTCGATCCTGCATCGACTGCTACGAAGCTCTTTGTTGATTGTCCTTCTCTCGCCTCGAGTGATGTTGATACTCGTATCGATCCAGGATCCAATACAACCTTCGTCCTTGAGTCTACGATTACGAATCCGCAAGTCGTTTCTTCTGTTGCCTCTTCCATTCAGGTTTCACTGGAGCAATACAACGATCCTCAAATGACAACAGTTTCAGCATCCAAGAGCCACGTTGGCTGGAACGATGCGGATGCTGTTTCATCAACTCCATTCTTCTGGATCGAGAGCGTCTCTTCGTTCGTTCGTTCGACGAAGTATGAGAGTCCAGTCATGCCTACGAGGATGCTCGGTGACGTCAATAATGATGGCAAAATCGCCTCTGCCGATACGATTCTCATGCGTCGTCATGTCGATGGAATCATTACCCTTACAGGTGCTGACTTCACCGCTGGGGACGTAGATCTTGATGGCAAAATTACTTTTGCAGATTTTTATCTCGTTCGAGGTGCAATTGGTCAAATGATCACCCTTCCTGCCCTGTATGGCGATATGAACGGTGATGGCAAACTGACGAGTGACGATACGACACTACTAGCGGACTTTGTTTCCGGCGCAAAGACACCAACGAACCGACAAAAATATTTGGGTGATGTGAATGTCGATGTCAGTATCAATCCTAATCTTGATCTTGCGGATTTGGACTGGCATGCAAAGGGAGTGTCGAAGCTTGTGTTCCTTCCTGTTCTTTGTGGCAACACACTTCTTAATACTGATGTGCATGAGCAGTGTGATGATGGTAATCAGACCGATGGAGACGGTTGCGACAACATGTGCAGGATCATCGAAGTTGCTCAGAATGAATTGACCATCACGCAGAAGGCGACTGCTTCGATGGATACCGCAGTGAAGAATCAGAAAGATGTCAGCCTCCTTCGTTTCGAGGCAAGAGCGGACAATGAAGGAGTCCTCCTCACCGAGCTTCGTTTCGATGCATCAGCGGGCTCTCTCGTCAATGCACAGAACTATTCACTTATCGTCGATACCGATAGCGATGGAGTTGTTGATACGGCTCTCCAGTCAGGTGTGAATCCTGTCAGTGGCGTCATTTCGTTCGATCAGTTCACTGGTGCTGGATTTGGTATTCAAGCGATGCAAACAGTCGTCTTCGAAGTCCATGCCGATATCGCGTCGTCTTTTATCGGCAATACTCTTCAGTTGAAGTTCGCAACGTCTGTGCCGTCCTATGTTTCTGCTGAAAGGACGGCGACGTCAAATGTGCTCATTGGCATCAAAACTGACGGTACGTGTGCGACGGTGTGTGAGACAACTGTTACCACGGCAACTTCTACGCTCTGGAGCCTGAAGTCACAGGGTGATCTCTTCATTACGCAGTCATCGACTCCAGTCCGTTCACGCCAGCTTCTTGGTAGCGCTCTCTCCGATGACATTCTTCGTTTGAGTTTCCGTGCTGATGCCGAAGATATCGATGTGACGAATCTGGTCTTCACAGCGACGTCAGCAGATGCATCATTCTTTGCCCAGAACGTGTCGCGCCTCGAGCTCTATCAGGTTGGCTCTGTGACACCATTTGCAGTAGCGACGGTTGGAGCGTGTGGCGCAGATCCAGTACCTGCAAACTCCATGTGTGCCTTCATGTCGAATAGTCAGTTTGTTATCCCAAAGGGCACAAATGCCTCAGTGCTCGTCCGCGCTCGCATGAAGTCAGATAGCGAAGGAGCTGTGTCAGGCAAGAAGCTCACGCTCTCACTCGATGCAATCGCAGGAGCGACGGCACGAGGAGTCGTATCTTCAAGAGATCTCACTCCCAGTGACGGTGATGCGACGTCTACAGGTGAATACTTCATTGGCGTGGATTCGCCTGGTGCTTCACAGACAATTGTTGGGCAGAATCATCTCTCTGTGATGTCCAAAGTTGTGACGATCACGAATGTTGATCCGAATGCGAATGGCTCCATGATTCCATCAGGTTCCAATCGCGCGATCAGTCAGCTGAAGTTCACCGCAGCCAGTCATTCGAATTTTGCGAACGGTATGAACAAGGTCGTTCTTGATAGCGTGATCTACACGGTCAATGCGACGAACGTAGATTTGGATCCTTCCGCTTTCATGCTGTACAACAAAGCTGATTCTTCCATGA
>CAZDQZ010000042.1:0-4702 GCA_964507835.1 uncultured Candidatus Peribacteria bacterium
TAGGACTAGCGCAAATACTCATCCACACGCTTCTCGCCGATGAACACGGCGTCGTCGGGCTTCGCGATTTTGTCGAGAGCTTTCATGAGCCCAGAGCGATCAGCGACATCGCGGAAGCGCTGCCTCGCACCGATGCTTGTGAAGTTGGTCATTGCCGTAAACTGTTCGATACGCTTACCGGTGACAAAGATAACATCACCCTTTCTCTCGAGGCGGAATGCACCCATCTTCTCGGAGTTCAGGTGTGGTTGAAGGACAGGTATCTTCTTATTCTTTTCCTCTTCCTCTGGGAGGAGGGCACGCTTCTCGCGTTCAGCAAGGACGAGTGGGAGGAGCTTCTTCATGAGCGCATCTGTCTCGTAGTGAGTGACGGCAGACACCGATGCGAAGACTTTGATCTTGGCCTTCTTGAGGGCATCGAGCCACGGTTTGGCGTCATTCTGCACGAGATCGACTTTGTTGAGGACCACGTACTCTGTCTTCTCCGCGAGGGTAGGGGAGTACGCTTTGAGCTCTTTGCGGATCGCCTTGTAGTCAGCAACGACATCATCTCTGCTGACATCAAGTAAATGAATGAGGATGCCACAGCGCTCGATGTGACGGAGGAACTGGTATCCAAGACCTTTACCCTCGCTCGCTCCTTCGATGAGCCCAGGGATGTCACAGAGCACGAATTCACGAGTAGAGATGTGGACGACGCCGAGATTGGGGACGAGGGTCGTGAACGGATAATCAGCAATTTTCGGACGAGCGCGCGACACGGCAGTGATGAGTGATGACTTACCGACACTCGGGTACCCGATGATCCCGACATCAGCCACGAGCTTGAGCTGGAGATCGATCGAGCGCTTCTGTCCAGGTTCACCGAGCTCCGCGAAGTCCGGAGCTTGTCGAACAGAAGTTTGGAAGTGCGTGTTACCGTAGCCTCCTCGCCCGCCACGACACACGACGAACTTGTCTCCATGCTGGGGGAGATCGGCGAGAAGATTCTTGGTGCCATCGGGCAGAGTTTCGAAGACCATCGTGCCCGGCGGAACAGGGAGGATGAAATCCTCTCCACCAGCGCCAGCACAGTTTTTGCCTCCACCCTTCTCACCGTCCTGCGCCTTGAAGCGCTTTCGGCTGAGATAAAATGAGAGAGTATCAGTATTGGAATCGGCAAGAATGACAACAGAACCACCGTTTCCTCCATCGCCTCCGTCAGGTCCACCTTTGTCCACGTACTTCTCTCTGTGCCAGGCGACACAACCATTTCCACCCTTTCCACCCACGGCAATGATAGAAGCATGATCGAGGAACATGCGCTTATTCTAGCGCAAATCGTACGTGTTTCCTAATCACAAAATTGTGAGACAAGAGAATTGTTAACACCTTGACGATCCATAATTAGCACTCTAGAATAGCGAGTGCCAATTCCCCATTAATCATATGTCAAAAATAATCGGTATAGACCTCGGCACCACGAACTCTTGTGTCGCTGTGATCGAAGGCGGTCAGCCTCAAGTCATCCCCAATAGCGAAGGAGCCAATACGACGCCATCCGTCGTGGCATTCAAGGATGCAGAGGTCCTCGTCGGTATTTCTGCGAAGCGTCAAGCCGTGACCAATCCCAAAAACACGATTTTCTCCGCCAAACGCTTCGTCGGTCATCGCTTCGACGAAGTCAAGAAAGACGCCGATCATGCTCCGTTCGAAGTAAAGGCAGGAAAAGAGGGGAGAGCCGTCATCCATGCCAATGGCAAAGACATGTTCCCTCAAGAGATCAGTGCAAAGGTCCTGATGAAGCTAAAGAAGGATGCAGAAGCATTTCTTGGCCAACCAGTAACGAAGGCTGTCATCACGGTTCCTGCGTACTTCGACGATAACCAGCGTCAGGCGACCAAAGAAGCAGGAGAGATCGCCGGGCTTGAAGTGGTCCGCATCATCAATGAGCCTACAGCGGCAACCCTCGCGTACGGACTCGATAAGAAGAAGGAAGAGAAAGTGATCGTCTACGACTTGGGAGGTGGAACCTTCGACGTGACCGTGCTCGAGATCTCCGGTGATGGACACTTCGAAGTGCTCGCGACGAACGGTGACACACACCTGGGTGGTGATGACTTCGATCAAGTGATCGTCGAGTGGCTCATCGCAGAATTCAAGAAAGACCAAGGGGTCGATCTCAGCAAAGACAAAATTGCTATACAGCGCATTCGTGAGTCTGCCGAGAAGGCCAAGATCGAGCTTTCTTCTCAGATGGAGACGGAGATCAACCTTCCCTTCATCACGGCGGATGCGACAGGTCCCAAACACCTCAATATCAAGCTCTCCCGCGCTAAGCTCGAGGCACTCGTGTCTTCACTCATCGAGAAGACGGTGAAGCCCTGCGAAGCTGCACTCAAGGATGCCGGTGTGAAGAAGTCCGAGATCAGCGAAGTTGTGCTCGTCGGTGGTATGACCCGCATGCCAGCTGTCACAGCCAAGGCGAAGGAACTCTTTGGTAAGGAACCTCACAAAGGTGTGAACCCTGATGAAGTGGTCGCGATCGGTGCTGCCATCCAAGCAGGACAAATCGGTGGAGACCTGAACCGCGACATTACGATCGTCGATGTCATCCCACTCTCGGTCGGTATCGAAACTCTGGGCGGTGTAGCGACGAAAGTCATCGAGAGAAACTCCCGCATCCCTACAAGCAAATCTCAAATCTTCTCGACTGCTGCAGATAATCAAACGTCAGTAGAAATCAACATCGTGCAGGGTGAGCGCGAGATGGCCAGTGACAACAAGTCTCTTGGGCGATTCATCTTGGATGGAATCCTCTCGGCTCCTCGTGGCATGCCACAGATCGAAGTCACCTTCGACATCGACACGAACGGTTTACTCCATGTGAAAGCCAAAGATAAGGGTACCGGCAAAGAGCAACACATCACGATCCAGGGCTCCACGGGCCTCAGCAAAGAAGAAGTAGAGAAGATGAAGAAGGACGCTGAACTGAATGCTGATGCCGACAAGAAGAAGCGTGAGCTCATCGATGCCAAAAACCAGGCGGACTCCCTCATCTTTAACTTGGAGAAGCAGATGCGTGAACACGACAAACTCATCCCCGATGCCACCAAGAAAACGGTGAATGAGAAGATGAACGAGCTCCGTGAACTCCTGAAAAAAGATTCTGTTACGACAGAGGAACTCAAAAAGAAAACCGAGGAGACAGCCACATCAGCCCAAGAAATCGGCAAGATCGTCTACGAGGAAGCTCAGAAGAAGCAGAAGGAAGAGGAATCTGCGAAGGGCTCAGACAAGAAGGGCAAGGACGAAAAAGTCGTCGATGCGGAGGTGGTGGATGAGGAAGAGAAGAAATAATTAGACGAACTATATCTAACGTAGAGACGTGCGAATCGCACGTCTCTACGTTATGTTTTGTACATGCGAGAGATAGTGGATGAGAAGAGGGGAACTTACTTATTAGGCTTCTCCCCCTGTATCAGTAGATGCAACTTCGACTATGTCTTCTCCCTCAATTCTTGTGACGTGTTGCTGATACGTGACTTCATCAATAAGTCCGGCTATCTTTAGATCGTTGAGCACTCCCATTGCCTCTACTCCATCATCATCATCCACCAAAGACCTGAGTCTGAAGATAAGAAAATTATCAACTACTTCCTGAGGAACCTTTCCAAATAATGTTGCTAGCATTAGAAAATTTTCTTGTTCAATCAGTGAGCCTTGTTTGCTTTCAAAGGCTTTAACTTTACGGAGCGCGAAATCTAAGCATGCATTCTTAATATCCTCTGGCAATTGACGAGCGATGGTCTGTAATCTCTCGTTACTAACTACATCAATCGGACCATCGAGAGAATCGTCGATCAGAGCAAGTAGTGTATCAAAATAAGCTTCAGTTACTATTTTTACCTTGCCCTCAAGTTCTAATCTAGCTTCTGAGCTATCGAGAGAATCTAAGGTTAATGATTCGTGACTGTAAGTCATAGTTAAGTAGGGAAATTTAATAACATTATAAACAATTGAACATTCTTGTCAAGTACTACTTTAGCTTCTAGAATTAACTTAATCCAAGAAAATTACTTCACTTTCATCAACTGTGAACCCTGCCTCACTTATCCCAAGTTCAGTGAATCGATTATTTCTCAAAGGCACTCTTCTTAGATCACCAGGAGTTTTAATGTTGTGACCCGTATCTATAATTAATCGAATCTTGCCACTCTGTAGGCCTGAAACTTTATTAACAATCCCCTCATACACCTGTCCTGTTTCAGACGAAACTTTAACTCTTCTGCCCATAAAATCAATTGGTCTCATAGACACTACTGTAATAGCAGACTAGCCAACTCCACAATCCTATTGCTATACCCCCACTCGTTATCGTACCAGCCAAACACCTTGAGTAAGCGCTTATCGATAACTTGAGTAAGTGCAGAATCGATAATACAGCTATGACTATCGCCGACAATGTCCTTCTGCACGATCGGCCGACTCTCGACTCTGAGGATGCCTTTCATCGGGCCACTTCCTGCCTTCTCAAATGCAGAATTTACTTCTTCTGCGGTGACGTCTTTCTTCGTGATGACCGTAAGATCTGTGATGCTCCCTGTCGGAGTAGGCACTCGGAGGGAAATACCATTGAGCTTGCCCTGAAGAGAGGGGATCACCTCACCGATCGCCTTCGCTGCCCCCGTACTGCTTGGCACGATATTGATGGCTGCGGCGC
>CAZDQZ010000042.1:4802-9188 GCA_964507835.1 uncultured Candidatus Peribacteria bacterium
CCGATCGCCTTCGCTGCCCCCGTACTGCTTGGCACGATATTGATGGCTGCGGCGCGCGCTCTGCGTAGATCCTTGTGTGGGAGATCGAGCAAGTTCTGATCATTCGTGTAGCTGTGGACCGTCGTCATGAGGCCCGACTGAATGCCAAAAGAATCTTCAAGAACTTTCGCCATCGGAGCCAAACAGTTCGTCGTGCACGACGCATTGCTGATCACGTGCATGGTCTTCGCATCATATTCTTTGTCATTCACTCCGATGCAGAACGTACCATCTGCTTTGTCTTTGCAGGGTGCGGAAATAATCACTTTCTTGGCACCTGCCGAGAGGTGAAGACCTGCATCCTCACGCTTGGTAAAGAAGCCCGTGCACTCGAGCACAACATCGACTTTGAGTTCCTTGTGTGGGAGCTCTGCAGGGTTCTTGATCGCTGTCAGCTTGGCTTTACCGTGCGCAGTGATCAGCTGATCACCCTTGAGCTCGACCTTGCCCATGAATGTCCCGTACGTCGAATCGAACGTGAAGAGGTGAGCGAGAGTCGCAGGATCAGAGAGATCATTGATGAGCACGACATTCAGGTCTGGGTGCTTCTCGAGAATGATGCGGAGGACTTGGCGTCCGATACGGCCGAAGCCGTTGATGGCGATGTTCATAAGAAAATTGTTATATTGCCATATTGTTATATTGTTTACTGCTGAAGATCTAGGAGGTGTGCTTGCAAACAATACGACAATATAACACTATGACAAACTCGTGTACGTTTTCTGCATCAGTAGCGTATCTTTTTCAAGTAACGGCGACTCACACACCACTGTGCCCTCGATCTTCCTATCCTTGAGCACCTGCAGAAACTCACGCCACTTCGCATCACTCTCTTCGAGAGGTAAGTGATGTTTCTCTCCTTTGACGGTGTATGCGATCCCGGAGTAATGCATGTGGACATGCTTGAGTGACTTCGCACCTAAGTACTTCTCGTAGAGATCGAACATCTCATCCCACTCTTCGTACGAATTCACTTTTCCATTCGTCCTCGCATGCATGTGAGCAGGATCGATGACAGGATAGAGATCAAATTCTTTGCTGATCTTCAGCACTTCCTCCAGCGTCCCAAACTGTGTGGGCTTGCCCATCGTTTCGAGTCCTAGATTCACGTGAGGAAAGGAGTTCTTCTTCTGCTTCATGATGTCATCGACTGCATGGCGGACGTTTTCAAATGCAATTTTTGGGTCCATCCCAAGGTAAAAAGCAGGGTGAACACAGACGGAGCGAATACCTGCGAGCTCTGACATTCTCAGTGCCAAGAGAATACGTTTCTTGCTCGCTTCCAGCTTTTCTTCCTCTGGAGAATTTAAGTTGATGTAGTACGGTGCATGACATGTGAGCGTCATATCGAGAGCTTCTGCCGTCTCTCGGATTTCCTTCATGCGCTCAGGGTTATCCGGTACACGCTGTACCCACTCGATCTCCATTGCAGAGATACCGAGCTTCTTGGCTTCCTTCAGACCTTCGACAGTTCCCCCTGGTTTAGGAGTCGTCGTAGGGATGCCAGCGACAGCGAAGCGAAGCATGGGCGCAATTGATAATTGACAATTGATAATTGATAATGAAATCAACTATTCATTGTTCATTATTCATTCTCCATTGTCCATTGTCCATCGCACGCTCCATCATCGATCGCACGCTTGCGTCTCCACTAGGGGAAGCAGGGTACAAAGTCGCTGAAGTGATTATCGATGCAGGCTTCGAATGTTACTGGGTCGGCGGTGCTGTGCGCGACATGGCACTGGGGCATCTGCCAAAGGAAATCGATATGGCAGTGTCAGGCAAGCCAGCAGACATCGCCACACTCTTCAAGAAAGTCGATGATTCCGCATCGGAACTCGGGACGCTTGTCGTGTCGCTTGCTGGTCACACGTTCGAGATCACGACGTACAGAGAGGAAAGTGACGTATCCGATGGACGGAAACCCGAGGCAGTCGTCTTCAGCACGAAAGAAAAAGATGCGAAACGGCGTGATGCCACGATGAATGCGATCTACTGGAACCCGATCTCACGGGAGGTCTACGACCCCTTCGATGGTCTCACCGATTGTCGGGAGAAGCTCGTACGCTTCATCGGGGATCCAGAGGAGCGCATCAAACACGATGCCCTCCGAAGTCTACGGCTCGTACGGCTCCGAGCGTCGATCAGTGGGCAGTACGATCCGGAGACGTACAGGGCACTGAGGAAAACCGCTGAAAAAACCAAGGTCTTATCTGGCATGCGCATTCTGCAGGAACTCGACAAGATTCTTACCTGCCCTCATCCGGAGGTTGCCTACGAGGATCTCTTCGAGCTTGGGATCCTCGACAATATTCTCCCCGAGCTTGCCGAGTGCAAAGGCGTCGCCCAGCCCGCGCAGTTCCATGCCGAGGGCGACGTGTGGAATCACCTCATGACCTGCGTGAGAAAATTCACGGAAGATCACGACAGTGACGTGCGCCTCGCCGTCCTCTTCCACGACATCGGCAAAGTGCAGACGTTCAGCGTGAAGGAACGCATCCGTTTCGATCATCACGCAGAGGTATCAGCAGATTTGGCAGAAAAAATTCTGAAGCGTCTACAAGCACCGAGCGAGCGCACGAAGAAGATCGCATGGCTCATCCGTCACCACATGATGATGGGGTCGTTCAAGACTCTGTCCGACGATCGCAAAGCACACTGGTACTTCCATCCATGGTTCAGAGAACTCCTCGAACTCTTCTACCTCGATGCTGTAGGAACTGAACCAAATGATCTTGGTCTCTACGACACTATCATCGCAGACTACAACGAATTCTTGAACACACATCCGCGTCCGGAGAGACCTCTCCTCAGCGGTGATGACATTATGGAGCTCCTGCATCTCGAACCGAGTAAGGAGCTTGGAGACATCATGCAGAAGCTGTACCAAGCGCAAGTACGAAAAGAAATCACATCGAAGGAAGAGGCGAAGGAGTTTCTGCGCTCTCTCAAGCGCTAGAACGTCACGCCGATAGAGAACGATCCATCATTCTCAGGCAGTCCCGATGGATTGTCTTTCCTGATCACGAGTGCACCGTACTTGGATGTCGTCGTGAATGAAATGACTGCCTGAAACGGGACTTGTTTCTCGGTCATCCATGCACCCTGTGCCTTGGCGGACACAAGCGCTATTGACGTTCCATCACTCGCGAGGAGCTCCACTGGAAGCTGACCCTCAGAGAACCATGTACCGGGAGCCGTCCCGATCACGGTCATAGGATTCGAGATTTTGCTTCCGGCTACCGGTGAGCTGAGTGTGACTTTCGGTGCAGTGGTACTGACGTCGGACTTGGGTGACGCAGATGTCGATGAACAGGAGATGAACAGAATGCTGGTCATCAGGATGGAGCTCAGGAGAGAAAGCTTCATGGGAGTAGGGGAATGCACAGAGAATAGTCGGGAAGAATGCAGAGAACAAGGAGATGCTGTACACTGCACCAACATGATTGAGCTCCTGATCACGACTGCAGTATTCATCGTTCTCTCCGGCCTCTGGGCCATGATCGATGCAGCGATCCTCAGCGTCACTCCAGCAGAGGTAGAAGTCCTCATCGCCAAGAAGCGCTACGGTGCGCATGACCTGAAAGCCATTCTGAAGCACTCGACGCGCGCCATCATCGTCATCGTCATTCTGACGAATATGACGAACATCCTGGGGCCTATCCTCATCGGTCGGCAAGCAGAAGCGCTCTTCGGCAGTACTGCCATCGGTGTTGTGACAGCGATTCTCACATTCCTGACGATCATCGCCTCCGAAATCATCCCGAAGTCGATCGGCACTCACTACGCTCCGCGGATCGCACGCATCGTAGCACCGCTCCTGCGAGCACTCATCGTCATCCTGTACCCCATCGTCCGCCTCCTGGAACTCATTGTCCGGATGTTCAAGTCAGGGAAAAGAAAAGTCGGCACAGAGGATCAGATCCGCGCACTTGCGAACCTGGGGAGGGGAGCGGGGCACATTGATTCCGACGAGCGTGAGCTCATTCACCGCGCCTTCGTTCTCAATGATACGACTGCGAGTGCCGTGATGACACCTCTGGAGAAACTCACGAGTCTGCACAGGACGACGACGGTATGGCAGGCGTCTGTCTTGGTCTTCGAACAACACTACTCGCGCTATCCGGTCCTGAGCGACTCAGGGAAAAAAGCAGTTGGCTACGTGCTTAGCAAAGATATCCTAGAGTCCCTAGCCGATGGAGACGATGACCGCACGATCGAATATTTGATCAGACCGATCGAAGTCGTCTCCCCGACAATGCGCTGTGATGACCTCATGAACTTCCTACGGAAGAACATGACGCAGATCGCACTCGTTGGCACTCCGAACAATGTCATCGGCCTCGT
>CAZDQZ010000043.1:0-3602 GCA_964507835.1 uncultured Candidatus Peribacteria bacterium
CCCCCCTTGGACCGCATCCCCTCCCTCCACCGCAGAACGAAGCACCTAGAGAAGAAACCTCTCAAGGAAGGAACGATCATCAGCTTCACGACCGTGCGCCATCCCCCACACGGATTTGGCACCGATCCCTATACCGTCGTCCTCATCGAACATGCCGACGGATCACGGGCGATGGGACAACTAACGAAAGGGGGTCTCTCCCCATCAATCGGCGCGACGGTCATCCCACGGATGCGCAAAATCAGAACGATGCAGAATGGCCTCATCGTGAATGACCTCAAGTACGACGTCCTCGCGAAGAAACCAGAGCCTATGCTGAATATGACAGCGTACGTCCTCGCTGTATCTGGGCCGTCTGGCGTCGGTAAAACAACGATTGCTCGCTCGCTCCTCACGCTCTTCAGTTCGTACGCAGAACAAGTACCGATCGTCACGACCCGTGCGAAGAAGAAGAGTGATACAGAGCCGTACATCCACGTCTCGAAAGAACAATTCGATGCCATGATCGAGAACGGTGACATCGTCAGCAGTACGCACATGCCATCCGCCACTGAACTGCGCTTCTACGGATACCGCAAGAAAGACATCGAGGCGATCTGGAAGAAAGGCAAAATCCCCATCGTCGTCACAGAGATCCATCTCCTCAAGGGGCTCGTGAAGTCCCTCGGTCGCAGAGCAGTGCTCAGCTGTGGCTTACTACCACCAGGGAAATCACGTCGATCGATGCTCTCGAGTCTCCTCCATCGCCTTAGGAGCCGTGGTCGCGATACCGAGGAGCAGATCGCAGAACGAATGAAAATTGCGGAAGCAGACCTCAGAGCCTACGACGATCATGCGCATCTCTTCGATCATCTGCTCGTGAATGATGAACTGGAGTCATGCGTCGCATCGATCCGAGAGATCGCAGTCGCGAGGCAGTAAAAACGTCGGGGAAGAATATCACTCTCTGTAGATTTCCTGATATTTCTTACTGATCGTCGTCCAATCATACTTCATCGCATGCTCCGTGCCTGCATGCTGAAGGCGTTCTCTTAATCCCGCATCGTTCAATAATTTTTGGATAACCAAGGTCGCCATTGTAATGTCATCAGGAGAGATAAGTATCCCCGTCTGGTTATTCTTCACAATGTCTGGAATGCCCCCAATATTCGATGCAATCACAGCACAGCCCGCAGCCTGCGCTTCCAGGAACACATTCCCGAGTGCCTCACTCCGAGATAGTCCGCAGAAGATCTCCGCCTGCGCGTACTCGTCGAAGACAGCTCTGCCTGTAAGTCGACCGGTAAATATAATGCGATCGGCGATACCGAGTTTCTGTGCCAATGCCTTTAACGATGCTTCCTCAGATCCACTTCCGACAATACGGAGCATCCAATTTCTCGTCGCTAATCGCTTATCGCTTACAGCTCTCAGGAGCGTATCCACACCCTTCATCGCCTCCAGACGGCCAACAAACAAAATACGACCAGGAACTTTCGCATGAAACTGACACGCTTCCTCGATCGCTTTTAGGTCGATGCCATTCGGAATCAGTACCACATCTTTTCTGCCATAGGATGCTGCAATCTTCACGAGCGCAGTGCTGATCGCTGTCACGGTATCAGGGTAACGAATAATCTGCCCCTTGAGGAACGATCGATTGGTCGTCTGGAGCGTGAGAATCTTCTTGGCGTTGCACCGACAGAAGAAAAGGGTGAGCCCTGCGAAGGTCTCCAGTACGGCGTGGATGATATCAGGCTTGAGTGCCCCTAACTCCAGAGGGGCAAGAAATGGGAAGAGCCACTTATCGATCGAGAGTCCGAGGCCAACACGAATCACCGACACTTTTCCTCCAAGTGTATCTTTTGTTGGCAAACTCCTTGAATACCTCCCTGTCACGATCGTGATGTCGTACTCATCAGAAAGCCTTTGAGCCACTTCCTCGACCATCGCCTCCGCACCACTGCGGTAGGGCGAGAGAAAAGCCGAAAGATACACTAATCGTTTCTTCTGCATAGATCGTAGGACAATTGCTATATTGCTATATTGTTATATTGTTAACAAATAAAAAAATAGGCTTTCGCTTGCGGACAATATGACAATATAACCATATGACATCAATTTCCCCATCCCTCAAACAACCTCCCGTACTCCTTGCCCACTTTCTCCCAGCTAAACATCTCATCGATCCTCTTCCTCGCCTGCTCTCCGAGCATCGTCCGCTTGATGGGATCTTCGGTGAGCCGACGAATGTGTGAGGCAAGCGCATCTCTGTCCCCAGCGGGAAAGAGGAATCCTGAGACGCCATTCTGGATGAGGAATTGATTTCCTCCGACGTCGCTTGCAATGCACGCACAACCCGACGCCATAGCTTCCATCAGAGAATTACTAAGCCCCTCGGAGTAGCTCGGAAGGACAAAGATGTCCGTCTCTGCCAAAATCTGAGGAATGTCGTGGCGCAGACCCGTAAACTCAACCTGGTCCTTGTACTTCTGCACGAGCTCGTGACCGTCTTTATACCAACCCACAACACGAACGGTGAGTTCAGGGTGATCGCTTTTTACCTTTGTACTCGCCAAAACGAAGTCATCTACGCCTTTCACGGACTCGAGGCGACCGATGTAGGTTACGGAGGTTTGAGGTTTGAGGTTTGAGGCTTGAGAAACAATAGACTCAGACCTCAGACCTCGCACCTCATAACTTGTGGGATCAATGCCCGTAGGGATAACAATCGACTTGTTCGCAACTCCAAGTCGCTTCAGGGTGGGTAAAGGCTGTGGATGGAAGAAAACGACCTTTGTCGCTACCTTCAGAATCAACCACCCCAGTGTCCATGCGTAGATCGCAGAACACACTTGAGCAATCTTGCCTCTTGGCCACCATGTGATACCAACGAGTGCATCCGTAAGCAGGAGAACACGGTACCCAGCAAAACGTAACCGCAGAAGCGCAATCGAACTCCAGAAGAGAACTTTATTGACGACAATGATATCAGGCTTCAGTTCCTTGGCTAACCGAAGCGCATAACCGCTGAACCCAAACGCGATCCCGTAGTTCCATGGATCGGGAATAAAAAAATCCGGAACGCGATGAATCTCAAGAGTCTCGGACACTTTCTCGATAGTTTCTGAAGTAACTTGTGACTTGTGACTTGTGACTTCATGACTCCCCCTCCCCATGCACAGCACCACCACCTTATAGCCAAGCCGTTGCCAGAGCTCTGCCAGTTTCACCGTACTCACCATCCAACGATGTTGTTCTTTCCAGTACGGGCTGAGGAGGAGGATGGTTGGCATGAAATGTATTGTAAGCAATAGAGGTTTGGTAGGTGAGGTACGTGAGGTAGGTAATGTTGCGAACCTACCCAACCTACCCAACCTTCCTCACCTATTACTGTCCTTCTCATACTCAATCCCAGCATCCTTCAGCGCCTTCCCCCGCACCACCTTCGTCAGCCTTTGCTCTAATTCCTCGATGCGCATGATCATGTAGAAGACGATGAAGAAGAGGACACCAATCGCCGTGATGAGTGCGGCGTTCTCGTTCTTCTTGATGCCCGTGAGAGAGCTGAGGAACTGGAGACTGCTTGGAACAATGGAAATGTACGCAATCGATAGCCAAAA
>CAZDQZ010000043.1:3702-5168 GCA_964507835.1 uncultured Candidatus Peribacteria bacterium
CGGACCAAAGACTTTGAATCCACATTGCGTATCAGGCAAGTACAGACCAGTGACCGCGAGAGTTAAAACGTTCCCGATAAAATTGGCGAAACGACGAATCCACGGGATGGAATTCTTCTGACCGAAACGATCCGCAATCACGAGATCCGCATGCTCTTCCTGTAGTGCCTGAAGGAGACGAGGAATATCGCGTGGATCGTGCTGGCCATCGGCATCGATCGTCACTGCTGAATCGAATCCCAAATGACGAGCAACTTCCAAGCCAGTCATCGTCGCCGCACCGGCTCCACAATTGATGATATGTTCGATGACACGTGCGCCCGCGTTCCTCGCGACCTCTGGAGTCCCATCCGTCGATCCGTCAGCAACAACGATCACAGTGTCGACGTACTGCAGTGCCCCACGGATGACATCCGCGATCCTCGTCGCTTCATTGAGAGCCGGGATGACTGCACAAACTCGCATGATTACGGAAGGAGAATATACGCAATGCCGTTACCCGGATTGTAGATCTTGATCTGCAAGGCAATCTTCGGATCATTCACGAACTCACTGAATGCATTCACCTTCTGATGGAGTGAACCGTTGGGATCCTTCTCGATCGTCTGCGTATTCGTATCGAAGATGATGCCATTGAAGCCAAGTGCCTTCAGACGCTTCAGTGTGAGGACATGATCGCGCTCTTGGTTGATACAGTTGAAGAACCCCAGCTGATGATCGGCGAGCGGGAACACCTCCCTGTTTCGCGGTATGAAGTATGAAATGAACGTACCGATGCGGTACGTGTACGGTGTGTCTGGCATGGAATCATGCCTGCTCACGACGCTCTCGCGAATATCATCGTACTCAGGGATCGTCACTTCACGCAGTGCTGTGTCAGAAATTTTTCCAAGTGGGTACTCGAAGATGTTCTTCTGCGTGTCGAACTGCCACAATCGGTTGAGCAGACACACGATGATACTCAGCGCAATGAGGATAGAGAAGAGCCATCGATTCTGCTTGTCCGGCGACGCAACGATGAGTGCTTCGAGCGCGAGGGCGAGACCGAGGAACATCCCGAGGCCGTACCAGATCACGCCGTTTGCCACGAACATCCACTGGATCATGAAGATACCCGTTCCAGCGTAGAGGTAGCCAAGCCAGCGCCATTCGTAGCGCCAGAAGAGCCCGCCGAGAGGTGAGAGGAAGAGCAGAATGCCGTACACCAGTATGAAAATCTTGCCTCCCGTATCACCGAGGCTTTGGAGGACATCGATCCCAAAGAGGCCCGAAAGTACAGCGTGCACCAGTGGTAACATCACCACCGTGAGTGCCACCCCTGCGAAGATCTGATGAACAGTCCGCCTCCGCGTATCCCAGAACGCAGGGGCCAAGAGAAGGAGTGGGAATAGGAGGACTGCGGGCGCAAGAGTGACGTAGTACCCAAATGCATCGAGATTCATCACTTGTCGCCACGGCAAGAAGAC
>CAZDQZ010000043.1:5268-9122 GCA_964507835.1 uncultured Candidatus Peribacteria bacterium
ATTGTTGATCATCATATTGTGAATACCCCACGGTCCCACAGCGATGACTAGCCCCGCAATGAACCACCCCAGCGGACGGAGGATCTTCTGCGCCTTCGCGGGAGAACGAGACCAATGGAGTACGAGGATCCCAAGACCAATGCCGTACATGATGAGCGCAAATGTGCGTGTAGTGAGAGGAATCTCTACGAGAGCACGAGCAAAAATTTCGTGGACGTTGAGTGGGCCCATGTGTGCGAGAACCCCGAAGCCAATGAGGGAAGTAGCGAGGTACGGGAGCACTCCACCACCGAGGGTGCCAAAGAGCATCGCTCCGACGATGAAGACGGAGAGAATCGCTGTCGCCTTGAATGCGATTGCTAAGCCAGAAAATATGCCAGCGAGGAGGAAGAGACGATAATCAGAATGTGCCACGGTATCGTGTCCCTTCCGATGTGGAAAGAGCGCCACGCACACTGCCAGAATTGCGAGTGTACTCATGAAGAACACGGCATTATCGATCTTCATGTCCGCGAAGGAAAAGTGTCCTGTCATCGGCAAGAAGTAGTACAGCATCGCGGCCAAAACGCCGGCACCCTGGCCAAGATACAGTCGACCGAACGCGTACACCGCGATGACGGCGAGCAATCCCGCAGACCAGTTGATCTGCATCGCCATCGTCGCGCCCGTCGTGCTGTCGTACCCGAAGAGCAGGAACCCGAGTGACGTCAGGTATTCCCACTGAAATTGGGACATCGATGGAATGAATGATCCATAGCTCGAGAGTAAGCGAGGACGGTTCAAATAGCTTCCGAGATCATCCCAACCGATCGGGAATGGGCGGACGACATTGAGGAAATTGAGCGCAAGGTACGTCACGAGCAACCACACAAGGAGGAGGTGAATTTTGGAGAAGGAAAACTCAACATCAAATGTCTGCTGATAGCTCTCCCGTATCCAAGCGAGTGACCATGGATAGAGAACGAAAGGGAGTCCGATGAAGAGCGTACGAACGATCGCAGGTGTGAGGAGTGACGCAATGGATAGCGACCAGAGGATGACAATGAGCGCCAGAGCACCCATGCCGAACGACAGACAGAGGAAGAGGAGAGGTTGCACGGGCTTGATTCTGATAACCACGCTGAGGAGAAATCGACCGAGAGAGAGGAGCGTGAAGAGGAACCAAAGCATCAGAACGATCTGCAATCCCGCTCGACTAAAGAAACTCATCTGTGAGCACATGAACGAGAGATCGTACACACGTGACCCACGCTGTGTCATCACTTCGAGGCCCATGTCATTCGTAAGTGGAATCAAACATCCGGCATTCAGAAGTGTCTGGTAATTGTTCTGAAGCTCTGCGAGAGCCTGCGGGTTACCTGTGCCGTACACCTCTGTTGTCGGTTCGTAGAAACGTGAGAAGGGTGCCAGGATTTTCTGCCCACTCAAGTCCGCTACTTTCTGATTGTCCGGCGTCAGTCGATTGTAGAGTGTCCCAAGCGAGAATGTGGTCGCCAGAAGCCACACAGCACCGATGAAGAGTGCAACGAGAATGATGGGGCGACAGCGAAGCGTCTTCTCGAAATGACCAGTCGAATACCCCGACCAGAGAATGACACCGAGGAAGAAGAGAAGAGAAATAATGACGTACGCAAGGAATGGGCTCCCCATGGTGAAGATTGCCGAGAAGAACGTCGTGAGCGACGCCGTGCCCACACAGAGGAGCGTCGACAGAGCAGTCCCGCCACCACAGGGATCGGATACGGTACTCGCGTCACTCGGCGTCATGTACACGTACTGATGGACGGGCACTCCGAGGTACGCGAGAAAAGTCATACCTCCCCAGAGGATACCTAGGCCGAGGAGCGAGAAACGAAGGATGTCGAATGTGCGTTGAGTCATATGGGATGTAGGGTACTGGAAGAGTCGGAAAAAGGCGATGGATGACAATATCATGTGTTGAGTGTCGTATGTCGAATGTCGAATGTCGTATATCGTATGGAAGAAGTCACTATCCATCTCTCTATGTCCATTGCCCATCCTGCTCTCCGCCAGCAATTCCCCATTCTCTCGACGAACATCGATGGACATCCCCTCGTGTACCTCGATACTGCGGCGACAGCCCAGAAGCCGAAGTGTGTCATTGATGCAATCAGCAATTTCTACGCTTCGAGCAATGCAAATATCAATCGTGGTATGCATCCACTCGCAGAGAAGGCGACGATCGCATACGACGACGCGCGAAAGATCATTGCCAATGTCATTCACGCAAAAAAAACTCATGAAATAATTTTTACACGCGGGACAACGGAATCGATCAGCCTCGTTGCGAGGACATGGGGAGCAGACAATATAGGAAAAGGAGACACGATTGTGCTCACAGAGATGGAGCACCACAGCAATATCGTTCCATGGCTCCAATTACAAGAAAAAACCGGATGCTTGCTCGAATGGATTCCCGTCAATACAGCAGGCGATCTCGACCTTCGTGTGCTCGAGAAAATTCTCAAGAACAATACTGTGAAACTTGTTGCTGTCTCGGGTCTCAGCAATGTCCTCGGAGCACTCACTCCGCTCCAAGAGATCATCACCCTCGCCCATACGCATGGAGCGAAGGTCCTCGTCGATTCGGCGCAACTCATCGTCCATCGAGAGATCGATGTCCAGGAACTCGACTGCGATTTTTTGGCCTTCTCTGGACATAAACTCTACGGTCCGATGGGCATCGGCGTTCTCTATGGAAAAGAAGAACTTCTGAGAAAAATGCCTCCGTTCCTCGGTGGTGGCGACATGATTGCTACAGTATCCAAAACTGGATTCACTTCTGCAGAACTCCCACGAAAATTTGAGGCTGGTACGCCCTCTGTTGCCGATGCAATCGGGCTTGCAGAAGCGATAAAATGGCTATCTACACTCGAGAAATCTACGATCGAACACTATGAAGAAGAACTATTGCTCTACGCAAAAAACACACTGCAGACCATCGACGGCATCCGGATATTCGGTCCAGTAAACCCCGTCGGCTGTATCAGTTTTAGCCTCCTAGGCATCCATCCACATGACCTCACGGAGATCCTCGGACGGAACGGCATCTGCCTCCGCGCCGGGCACCACTGCACACAGATACTCCACGCATCTCTCGGAGTCAAAGCCACCACTCGCCTCTCCGTCGGCCTCTATAATACAAAGGAAGACATTGATGTCTGCATTGCTGCAATCAAAGAAGCTATCGCTTTCCTACGTCGATAATTTTCTCTTCTCATCCTCTCATCCTCTCTATCCTCTGCAATGGATCTCTACGCCGAAAACATCCTCGATCACAGCAAGCACCCGCGTCATGCGGGCAGTCTCGCAGAGCCAACGGTGCGTCACCACGAAGAGAATACGAGCTGTGGCGATGATCTGGAGGTCGATCTGCTCATTGAGAATGATCGGATTGCCGATCTCAAATGGCACGGCGAAGGCTGTGCGCTCAGCCAAGCGGGGATGTCTCTCCTCTCCGAAGAGCTCATCGGGATGAGCCTGAGTGACATCGCCGATCTCGATACAGCACACATGAATGCGCTCCTCGGTGTCCCGATCGGCCCACGACGCTTCAAATGTGCCTTCCTTGGGCTCCACACGCTCAAGAATGCCCTCCGTACGCTCCAAGGCCTCGAACCACACTCGTGGCTTCAGACAGTTGAAATTGACAATGCGGAGTGAACGAACGACAATTGCCCGGCTTTGGAAACAGTAAAAGCCGTTGTAGCTCAGTGCCTAGCCCACGAAGTGGGCGTAAAAAATAATAATGCTCTCTGATCTTTTCATCGCACAATAGAAGCCGTTGTAGCTCAGTGGTAGAGCACGTCCATGGTAAGGACGGGGTCACGGGT
>CAZDQZ010000044.1:0-8992 GCA_964507835.1 uncultured Candidatus Peribacteria bacterium
CTTTTGCATCGGCCACGGTACAACCTCATTCAGGACGGTGCAGAGAACTGCGACTTTGCAGAAGCGGTCCGTAGCAAGAATTGTTATTACTGCTTTGGCATCTTCTACTCTGAGGACGTGTACTACGCTCGTTACTCCAGGAAATGTATCAGCTGTAGCGGGCTTACATTCTGCCTCGGGTGCGAGTGGTGCACCGAGTGCACAGACTGTGCAAACTGCTACATGGTTGATTACGCTCAGGACTGTGCCAATTGTAGAGAGTGCCAGTTCTGCAAAGATTGCTTCGGGTGTAGCAACTGCTTCGGATGCGTTGGTCTCTATCAGAAGCAATTTCGTATCTTCAATGAGCAATTGACCAAAGAAGAGTATGAGCAGAGGATTCGATCGATCGATTTGAAGAGTGGTGAGCAACGATCGACGATTTTGGAAAGGGTACAGGAGCTCAGGACGAAGGTGCCGAATCTCGCTCTTCATCAATTCAGTTGTGAAGACTGCATCGGTAATCACTTAGCCGAATGTAAGAATTGCTACCGTTGTCATGATTCTTTCGCTCTCGAAGATTGTATGTTTTGTATCGAAACGAATGGTCACAAGAATTGCTGTGACTTGAGCCACTGTTTTGAGTGTGAATTGGCGTATCAATGCACTCACTGCCCCTCAGGGTACGATCTCAACTTCTGTTACCACACACGGTTTTGCAGTAGTTGTGAATTCTGCGCATTTAGCAAGAACCTCAAGAATTGCTTCGGGTGCGTATACATGCAGAACAAGGAATATCACATTCTCAATAAGCCGTATTCCCCTGAGGACTACGTCAAAGAAGTCGCGCGTATTCGCGCCGAGCTACAGGAGTCTGGTCAGTACAATCTCCGCCCATTTTTCGCATCGCCCTACGAACAGTATCGTCTTGAGCATGAAACCGACAGTGCTATTCAACCTCTTCCCCCCATTCTTGTATGAGTACCTCTACCACCGACAAAACAATCAAGCTGACGTGCACGAATCCGGAGTGCAAGAAAGAATTCATTGTCATCGCCCAGGAGGCGACATTCTACGAACAGAAGAAGCTCCCGCTTCCGGATCACTGTCCTGCGTGTCGTCATAAACAGCGGATGGCTCTCAGAAGCGAGCGCCAGCTCTACAAGCGCACGTGTGATAAGTGCAAGAAGCAGATGGTTTCCGTGTATCCGGAATCTGCTCCGTACTTGGTCTACTGCAACCCGTGTTTTTGGGAGAATATCGAATGAAGTCTACGACTGCGTTCCACTCCATTGGTAGCATCGAACCTTCGTCATCCCTCCATAGAACATCGGTACGTCTTTGGAGCGTATCGGCGAAAAGCCAGGGAGCTGAAATGCATGAGAAATAATGAGTGTTCCTGGCTTCAGCTCAGAGCGAAACTTGGGGATGAGTTTCTTCATCGCGTTCATCGAGAGATACAGGAAGATGACATTGGCGGATGAGAGATCGATGGTATAGAAATTTTTTCGTGAAATCTCTATCCCTCTTTGTCCCGACAGTGCGATACGGATCCACGCGAGCATCCAGACGCCAAGCGACCCTTCGTACCCTATTGCACGGATCCTCGGCTCTCTGCGCTTGGCTTCTATGAGCAGTCTACAGTCACCCGCGCCCAGATCCATGACGACCTGGTGTGGTTGCAGTGTCGCGAGATCGACCATCGCTCGCACGATGGGTAGAGGAGTGGGGACAAATGGCACGAGCCAGCGCACTTGGAATGCGATGCTGATACCGAGAATGATAACGAAGAGTAGAAGCCCTGCGAGGACTGTGATAGCGACGAGATCAGGGAGGGTCAGCATCTTCTTACGCGAGGACGAGCCCGAGGAAGGTGAAGAGAGCTCCAAGGAGTACCATGACGCATCCAGTGAAGACTTGCATCGTCGAAGAATCGAAGAGGAAGCCTTCGAAACGTGCGATGACACGCATGAAGTGCCGTGGCCACCATGCCATGAATAGTCCTTTCACAAGCGAGATCCACGCGACCACGATAACGATGCCCTCTCCGTCGGGAGTGATGCGGTAGTGGTAGCGCAGTGTAGTGACGGCGAGCGCGATGAGGATCGTACCGACGATGCGTAGCGCATTCTCGTCCTTCAGGATCTTCTCTCGCCACTCCAGGTGTCGGCTATCTGCGAAGACGAGTGGGAAGCCATAGACATAGAAGAAGACTCCGAGGAGCAGGGCGAACGAGGAGAGAGCCATAGGAACGGAGAAGAATGGTGAATGTGGGTTTCATTGTTATTCTTGTACGTTCAATTGACAATTGACAATGAAGAATTGAGAATGGCGAAGCTCTTTGAAGATTCAGGATCAACGATTGTTCATTCTCAATTGTCAATTATCAATTCTTCATTGCCATCCGGCCCCATCGTCTAATGGTTAGGACAGCGGGTTTTCAATCCGTTAACGGGAGTTCAATTCTCCCTGGGGCTGCCAATAGGTGTACATTTGTACACCACAACATTCGACAACTTATGCATCTAGAATTCCTGGCTCTTCAGAAAAAACAAACTACAATTATGCACAATGTTCAGGTTTATCGATTTGTTTGCAGGCATTGGGGGAATCCGTATCGCTTTTGAAAAACATGGAGGTGAATGTGTATTCTCCTCTGAATGGAATAAATATTCCTGTATTACTTATAAAAGTAATTTCCGAGAGGTACCCGCCGGAGATATTACAAAAATTCGTGCGGAAGAAATTCCGTCTTTTGACGTACTATGTGCAGGATTTCCTTGCCAGCCCTTTTCTATTGCAGGAGTCTCCAAAAAGAAGAGTCTTGGCAGAAAGCACGGATTCGATGACAAGGAACAAGGTAACCTGTTCTTCGAAATTGTACGTATTGTGAAACATCATCAGCCGAAAATAGTTTTTCTAGAAAACGTGAAAAATCTTCTCTCACATGATAGAGGTAATACTTTTCAGATAATCAAAGCCGCATTGGATAACCTTGGTTATCAGGTGGATGTACATGTCTACGATGCCGCAAATTTCGTACCGCAACACCGCGAGCGAACTATCATTGTCGGATGTAAAACTCATAAAATAGATCTTCCTAAAGAACTTCCAAAGAAATGCTGTCGGGTATCCGATATTCTGGAATCGAATGTCGACTCAAAATATACTTTGAGCGACAAACTTTGGAATTTCCTTCAGGCATACGCAAAAAAACATCGAGAAAAGGGTAATGGATTTGGATTTGGGTTAGCAAATCTGAACGGGGTCACTCGAACTCTTTCAGCTCGCTATTACAAAGATGGTAGTGAAATTCTTGTCCCACAGGATGGTAAAAATCCTAGACGCCTCACGCCAAGAGAGTGCGCTCGTTTGCAAGGATATCCAGATAATTTTGAGATCCCTGTTTCCGATACACAGGCTTATAAGCAATTCGGCAATTCCGTTTGCGTACCAATGATGAGCCATCTGGCAGCTTATGTGTTAAAAGAGGCAGGTCTGATTGATATGATCCACAAAAAAAAGGTTTCACCTACCTTAGTTGCCGCACACTTATGAACAGCCTCTCTAATTACTTTGATGGGGTTGTTGCGAAACGATTAAGCCGAGTAGAAGCTGATCTGGATGCTTCTCATCAGCATGAGTTCAACGCAACAGCAGAGATGGTAAAGCTACTCGGCACAAGGGAATATGGCTCAAAACAGCATTTGCAAACAACTTTTCTCTTTTTAGATGATCAAGACGATAACTGCGAGAGATTTGTGGATACATTAACATTTTACGAGTCAAGAAAGGCACCGCGATCGGAACACCGTGTTTACTATCGCACATCAAATGTCACAGAAAAATTTGAAGTTGGCGATCTTATTATTTTCGGAAAAAAATCGGACGGGACGCTTATTGTCATTGCTGCTAGGAGTGGCAGTTCTATGGAAAAACAATTACTGTGGCTATTCTCGCTTTCCGCAGAATCGCTAGAGAAAACTGAATATAAGAATCTACAGAAAGAGGATGGTGACTTAAGCTTCGCAGAGAAAAGAATATTAGAAGAACTTGGAATTGAAGCTGTTTTACCTGATGAGAGCGGGCTTGGAGAGATTTTGGAAAAATTTGGCGAAACTTTTCCTATTACAAAGATTTTTTCTGATTATGCCCGGGAGAAATCAGGAAATCTTACTACCTCCGATCCAGATATACTTTTGGTTACTTGGATAAGCAGAGAAGAAGCATTGTTCAGAGCGCTAGAGAGACATATTGTTGCAAAACGACTTCGTGAGGGCTTTGGTACTCATAATGAGGATGTAGATGCCTTTGTAGATTTTTCTCTTAGCGTCCATAACCGTCGAAAAGCTCGAATGGGAAGATCACTCGAGAATCATCTCGATTTTCTATTTTCTAAGATGAAAATTCGTTTTTCTCATGGGAAAGCGACAGAGGGGAAAAAGAAGCCTGATTTTGTATTTCCAAGTATTGACGATTATCATAATTCTTCTTTTCCTGTACAAAAAATAGTCGTGTTAGGTGCTAAATCTACTTGTAAAGACCGTTGGCGACAGGTTTTATCAGAAGCAAAGCGTGTACCTCAGAAGCATCTCATCACACTTGAGCCGGGTATAACGGAAGATCAAACTGATGAAATGGTTTCAGATGCATTGCAACTTGTAGTGCCTCAAAGTTTGCACGACAGTTATTCGACAAAACAACAACAATGGCTGTGGAACGTAACAAAATTGACGGATCTGGTGCTTAAAAACCAGAAATGATAGTAGGGCAGATAACGGAAATATTTCGAGAATCTATTACCACCCCCACCATTCCTAGAGAATAGATTTTGTTACTGCGAGTCCTAGTACAGCAACTATCGAAAATTAGCGTAGGGAATCATTTTTTTCTGGCAATTCATAGCCAATCTACTCCTTCTTCTGCCGTAGCATCGAGACGCCGAGACCTACCAAGACCACAGCAGCGAATCCCATTCCTGCCCACGGAAGCCAGGCGTTTTTCTCGGTAATCCTGCTTTCTTCTGCGTCACAGACATCACCGATGCCATCGCTATCGGTATCCATCTGATTGCTGTTGGGCTCACTCGGGCAATTGTCTTTGATCGTGATGAGTCCATCTCGATCGAAGTCATCACAGGCGTCACCTCGGTTGTTGCCGTCGATATCTTTCTGATCTGCATTCGGTGTCTGCACGCAGTTGTCCTGCAGGTCCGGGATGCCGTCGGCGTCCGTGTCAGCGATGACGTATGAGACATTCACTTCTGCGGGGATCGCTTTGAGCGTACGGACGTTATCGTTCGACGAGAGATTGCCTGCTTCGCCGACCGGGATACTACTCCGGCGGTCTGGATCGAAGTACACACGATACTCGTGCGACGGTTGCGCGAGGAAACGTACGACGGGTGAGCGTTGGACTTCTTCATCATCCTGCGAGAGATGTAGTTCTGCGATACGAAGAGGCTGACCAAAGGTGAGTGTGACGATCCATGTTTGTGCCTTTGTCTTCGGGAAGCGAACGGTCGTGGTATTCATCGCTGTCATAGCTAGTACTATTTTTTCTTGTCCATTCGTTAACGTACGAATCTCGATCGTCTTTGGCAGTGCCACATAATTATCGAGGAGTGTGGTCAGAGCGGTCGATGCGAACGGCTTTTCTGCCGTGAGGGTGATTCGTACACTACCTTGTGCGTTGTCCGGGAGAGGGAAATCCGTGAAAGTATTCCTGTCACTATCAACGAGACGGCTGAGGTTCATGTCTGCGCCATCGGCACGGACAGTCACCACCGATTTCTGTGCGTTTTCCAGGTAGAGATAGGGTTCGAATGTTCCTGCCGTGAGGTCTGCGATCGCAAAATCATTGCGCTCGAGAGGCGTGTTCTCCAGTGGCAGGGCGACCACTGTTGGGACGGCAATGTTCATCGTGCCGACAGGGATCATTTTTCTGTACGCACTCACAGTCTGCGGTAGCTCAGACGGCGCGACCGATGCAGCGTGGACCGTCCATGCAAGAGAGGACAGCAGTACGGTCACACTGAGGATGGAGAGACGGTGCATCATACTATTTGGGGGAAGAAGTTTTTCCTCGTCCGAAGAACGCCGTGCTCATGAGCAGGGCACCGATGACGAAGAATGTAATGAAGCGACTTGAGATTGGCATCTGCCATACGTCGACGAGTAAGAGTCTGCCTATCACACAGCCAAGGAGCACTCCACCGTAGAGACCGAGTGTTTTCTTCGCATTCGCTCTCCCGTAGAAGTATGCGATCAAACCGATGACGGTGTAGATCAAGAGAGCGACCATGACGGCGAGGTCCCTCGAGCGCATCAATCCATACAGAGAGAGCCAGATGAGTGCATAAACGTACAGTGAACCGACGATCAAGAGTGCGGACGTCGCAGGAGTTGTCTCTGACTTTTCTTTGTCAGAAGAGCGGAAGAGGAGTCCTACGCTCATCATTGTTACAGCGAGGATGAGGAGTACGAAGAAATGTTCGTGGAGGACACTGTGGTACCACACGGAGTAATCGAGACTCTGGAGGGAGAGAATGGCAGGACCAATGAAGAGCAAGCATAGTCTCTCTGCGATCTTCCTGTCCTGCAGAAGCTGAAAGGAGATCCATGACACCATTCCAACCTCGATCGTCAGTGCGATCACGAGTGCAGAACCACTGAGCTCCACTGCTGTTGCGGCAGCCAACATGGCAATGCTGACCCCGGCGTACACGTAGAAGGGTTCACGTTTGTTTGTCATCTTGTAGACGATGAACGCGCCAATGATGAACGCCAGCATCCAGCCGGCGATGATCAGGCTTTGCCAGTCCTGCGGTGCCCTTGCCAGAATCCATACCAAGAGGAAGACGCCATTTCCCCCAGCGACGAGCATGTCAGGGACGAGATTGCTTTTCTGTAGTCGTACGATGCCGATCGTATTCGTCACGAAGAAGATGGCAGAGAATACGTAGGCGAAGAGCAGGAGGGTATCGGTCGGACCACCATTGATCAGATGTGGGATGCTGTAGACCGTCACGAGGATGAGAGCGGCAGCTGTGATCTCCCGTTGATTCGTGACAGAGACGATCCACACTGTTCCAAGCACGACGACGAGTAGGTAGGCGAAGAGTGCCGTATAATCTGCTGTTGGAGAATTGGTCAGCAGTGGTGCCACTCCTGCGAGGATGACACTCGCGAGCGAGAGTGCTCGGTTATTGAATTTCACACTGACGAGTGCGACGTACGCACACGCGAGGAACATGATGCCAAGTGCAGTTGCCGGGGTGAAGAAACCGTAGTATTGCCGTGCGGCAAAGACTGTCAGCAGAATGGTCGTCGATCCGACGACGACGAAGACTGATCCCTGGTGCACACGAGAGCGTATACGCCATGTGCCGAGGATGAGGATGAGCGTGCCCATCACGATGCCGAGACCGATGCGTCCCATCGGACCGATCCAGTTATTCATGAATGCGTACGTCGTCAACCAGCCAAATCCAAGGAGAAGAAACAGGCCACCCATTTTGAGGAGCCAATCTTCCTTTATCCAATTCCAGATAGGATTGTATGTATCCACTTCTTCTTCCTGATATTCCTGGACCTGCGTAGTCGCTTTGGTACTCGAGACAGTCTTGGCGGTCGACTGCTTGGAGGTTTTTACATTTCCACTCTCCACGAGTTGCTCGAGTCGATGGACGCGAGACATCAGATTGATGACGAGGAATGGAGTGATGATCCACAGGAGGAGAATTACAATCCCGAGGAGAATGAGAGGTGCTTCCATACTGCTTTGAGGGGAGGAGGTTAACAGTCAGTATACTCGGTCATGATCGGAGTGCCATCGACATTCATTCTGCTACTTTCATCGAGGCGACGATGTTGTCTGCACTATGAAAAAATTCAATCAACGATTTCTCGTTGGGATACACTGCCATCAGTCGCTCGATGGGATTCCGTACATCATCGCCACCGAGATCACGAATCACTAGATCCAAGAGAGATAGATCGCTTCTTGGCTGTAGCTGATCTTCATACAGTGGGAACACATCGTAATGGGCATAGACTTCTACTTTGTATGTACCTGTATACAGGACGTAATTCTTCGACAGATTGCCTCCTGGAGCGGAATAGACTTCTTCGATGCGTACGGCACCGTTCGATTTTTGCGTGGGATCGGGGCTGAGGACGACCCATATTTCACCAAAATGTACTGGGTCATTGATCTGATATCCGATTTCTCCTTTTTCGAGGACGAAGCTCGTCGGTGCAGTCACCGTCATATCATCTGCATACCAGAAGGAAAAGCCCGTCTCTGTGTTTTCGTACCTTCTCTCAGATGACGTTTTGATCACAGGCGTGGATGCACTCGATGACACAATGTCGAAGGCATCAGAAGAGTCAGATGAATAAGCGCTGGACGCAAGTTCTGTATCAGACGATGATATGGACGATGTAACTAATTCACTCGTTTGCTCCGTCGATACATTTTCCTGTTGTGTGGGCCAAAAGAAAATGAGAAGGGCAATACCGACGATCGCGATGACTGCAGTGATTGTATGACCGATAGAGACTGAACGAGGTGGAGTCATTGGACTCATGGTACACGATACTCGTTCTGTCACTTCTATGATTGTGCACGAGGCAGTCATTGATGCTTTCACCACCCCACCATCCCAAATGGCACGACACTCCCCAGGTGCGCAATCTTGAGGATCAGTTCGAGGATGGCCCATGCGTAGTACCCAGCGAAGAGTCCGAGAGATTGGTTGAAAATGCCGAGGAGTGTTGCGATGAAGCCTATGAGCATCGCGAGAGGTATTAGTGGGGCTGTGAGGAGATTCGTGAGAGGAGCGATGAGGGAGAATTGCCTGAAGATGAGGACGGAGAGCGGAATTGTGGCGATTTGTGCTGAGAGTGTAGCTGCGAGAGATTCACGGATGCCGAGGGTGTTTGGTACATGTTTTAGTATTTTCTTGAGATGTGGCCCGATCTCACTTAAGCCCAGTGTTGCCAGGAACGAG
>CAZDQZ010000045.1:0-7671 GCA_964507835.1 uncultured Candidatus Peribacteria bacterium
CCCTTCAGCATGATGGTGACTCCGCTTCCTGCGAAGGTGCTTCCTACCTGATCGACGTCGAGAGTGAGTACAGTATTGGCTTCGATAGTGGTCGTCGAGAATACTGCACTACCTCCGCCACTCGTGGCGCTTGCATCGATCTGCGGACGAGTACCGAAGATCGTTGTTCCATCTTTATTGATGTCGTAGATGAGATCGGCTCCCGTTGGTGCACCCTTTGCTTTCAGAGAGACGTCAGACAGGGTGATGGCAAACGGCATCGTGATCTGTGGACCTTTGCTCGTTGCGACTGCCTGCGTCCCATCGAGGTACCAGATCATGCCACCCACGGGCGTAGCCCACTTCGGCGCATTCGTCGCTTGCGAGATAAGCAGTTGCCCTGATTGTCCTTTCGCTGATTGCATGAGCGTATTGCCACTCGAGTACACCACGGCACCAGAGACCGTCATATTGTTCGCGCGGAGCTGTGCGCCAGAGATGGTGCCAACCGCACGGACATTACCATCGGTTTTTAGTGTATTCGTCGTACTGCGGTAGAGATTAGTGTCGAATGTACCAGCGTAGCCAAAGAGGATGTGTGGAGATGCGGACGAGCCATTGATGCTCAACGCAAGTGCAGGAGCGACAGAGCTCAGCGAACGAATGATGGCTCCTGTACCACTACCGAACTGATGGACATTCAGTGCTCCACTACCATAGAGGAGTGGCAGTGCAGTGCGGATGTCGAGTGCACCTGTCATGGTGTCACCACTCTTCTTCACATAGCGCATGTCGAATGCATTCATGAGCGAGCCTGTGTTGGACCATGCCGTTCCACCAGGACCGCCCCCTGTTTGGTCAGTTTCACAGAGGAACTTCTTCGTCGTTGCGTTGTACGTTATTTTATTCGATGAACCTTGACAGTTGAACAGCCCGAAGCCCTGGATCGTAGAACCTGTGAGCAGTGTATTCGCATTCAGCGTCGTGCCGGAGATGGTCCCGGGAGCATTGATGCCTCCGCTGAAGTAGAAGATGCCACTGTTGAACTGAATGAAGTTGGATGATGTACCGAAGCGCAGTGCGATCGGATCAGAACCATTTCCCGCATCAATTGTTTCGAACGCTTCTGTATTCGTCAGAAGCTTCGCTCCGATGGAAGCCGCATGCGCCCGCGTCACGGTCGTCAGCATCAGTCCAAGAATCGTGCCACAGAGAAGGAGAGCAACGAAGAGTCCATGTGCCGTCCACTTCTTGAGCATGGACCATCGTGAATGCGCGGGGATACTCACTGCGACGATGTGCTCTGCCTGCGTGATGACAACATGCTCTGTGGATGGCTTTTGTTCACCCTGTGCCTGGAACCTCTTCCTGCGGTGAAGAGGACAGTCTGCGAAGTAGAGACACTCTCGCTCGATGATTCTGCCGATCGCGGATGCAGATGTCTCGACACTGTGTTCGGTCAGAAGCTTTGCGGATATTTCTTCTTTGCCCATTCGTGGAGAAGTTGTTCTGTACTCACGAATGAGAGTGACGATTCTTGGATCGACCTGAGACGATCGGAACGTTTTAGGCTTTCGGCTCTTCTCCTCGAGTGACTGTACATCGGCTGGATCGAATTGATCGAGCCATCGACGGAGAGCGCCTCCCGTCACACCAACGTCTTTTGCGACATTTTCGAGCGAGGCATCTGATTCGTAGTACCGTAGAATGGCGTTTAATTTTTTACTCACCGTTGCACTGAGCGTTCCACCTGCGAGGAGGGTTTTTAGTTCTGAGATCTGCCCCAATTGGATATCTGTGTGTGACATGTTTGTGTGTTTTTTTCGTAGTTTTCTCATTAGTATACCAGAAAGAGGGCTTTTCTCCAAGAGCTGTTCGAACTTTTCTTCCAAGCATCTTCACACAGGTTTCTGACGCCCAGGATAGGCTGAGGTTGGTAGGGGAGTGCCTTAGACCCTAGAATCTTGTATTTTCTGTGTTTTGATCATTTGGACGTATCCTCTCTATGTGTTTGGACTTTCCTTCTACCATGCTCTAAGTCGTACACTTCAGCAATTCAAGCCATTTCCGTCGTTGATCAGTCGTGAGAACATTTTTTCACATGCCGATCACTCTTTTGCGCTAGAATTCCTCTATGCGCATTGGGTTTCGATCATCGCCTGTGGTCCGTGTTCTTGTCATCCTTATATTTTTCTGGGCTACTCTCTTTTTCATGCAACGCCCACTGTGGTGTTCATGTGGCCTGAAGCTGGTGACATTGGATGCATGGGGAAGCGAATCATCACAGAACTTCATCGATCCCTACACCACGTCACACATACTTCACGGCATTCTCTTCTTTGCCTTGCTCGTTCTCTTCTTTCGTCAGTGGTCACTTCATCGTAGGCTCATCATCGCACTGCTGTTGGAAGTTGCGTGGGAGGTCTTCGAGAATTCCTCTTTCATCATCGATCGCTATCGCACAGCGACAGCGTCGCAGGGCTACACCGGAGATACGATTCTCAATTCTACGAGCGATGCCCTGTTCATGCTTTTTGGGTTTTGGTTGGCTTGGCGACTACCATGGAAGTGGACACTCATGATTCTTGTTCTCACTGAAGTACTTATGCTTGCAATGTACAGAGATAATCTCACACTGAATGTACTCATGCTTGTTGCTCCAATTGATGCCGTGCGTGAGTGGCAGTCACTGAGATGAGGCACCCTATTTTCCTCAGTGTCGTAGGATAGTGTCTTTGTTCATTTTTACTTTTTTCTTATTTTTGTTCTCTGCTACACTCCATCCATCCTTTCCCCACGCATTCTATGAAGAAGCTTTCTCTCGCACTCGTCGGTCTCACGCTCGCTTTGTCCGCGTGTCAGACCTCTTCCTTGAGCGAAACAGAGAAGACCCCTGTTACTACTGTGTCGACATCCTTCACAGGAGAGCACACCACCGTTGATTATTCCAAAAGTGTCATTGCTTTCACTGGCAAGAGCTCGATTGTCGATCATCAGGGCAAGTGGACGAGCTACGGTGTCGAGATCACGACCAATCCAGCAGAGCCTAGCAATCTCGAGAAGGCAACTATTGCCATCGCGATTAACCTCACGAGTGTGGAGACAGATTCCGATGGCCTTAGCAAACATCTCATGAAGCCGGATTTCTTCGACACGGAGAAGTTCCCGACTGCATCGTTTGTGTCCCAGTCTATTCGCAAGATCGGTGACAATCAGTACGTGCTCGCCGGAGATCTCATGATGAAAGGCAAGACTAAACCTATCTCGATGAATGCTGAGATCACAGATACGTATCTTGTCACTTCGTTCGATGTCCCTCGCAAGGACTTCGGCATTGGTAACGACACGTATGGCGAAAAGCTCCTGAATCCTCTCGTTCCTGTCGAGGTGAAGCTGTACTTCCAGTAATCATCATGCAGACCGCGATTCTCTCCGGTCGTGACGTGATCGTGAGCAAGATCTGTCTTGGGACGATGGGGTACGGTTTTCAGGTTTCTGAGGAGGACGCTCACGAGCAGATGACGTATGCACTCGATCACGGTGTTACATTCTGGGACACCGCAGAGATGTATCCCGTTCCGCCCACACCCGAGCGCTATGGTCACACGGAGTCGATTCTTGGTCGTTGGTTCCAGAAGACGGGACGCCGTAAAGACGTCGTTCTCGCATCGAAAATAGCCGGCCCGAATCGATACATTCACATCCGTGGTGGCACGCATCAGTTCAGTCAGCAGAATATTGTTTCTGCTGTCGATGAGAGTCTCGCCCGCTTGCAGACCGATGTCATCGATCTCTATCAGCTCCATTGGCCTGAGCGAACGGTGCCGATGTTCGGTCAGAGAAATTACGTGCACGACTCCGATGAGCAGATGACACCACTCGTAGAGACACTCCGAGCACTCGCCACTGTCATCCAGTCTGGCAAGGTACGTTTCATCGGACTGTCGAATGAAACACCATGGGGGACGATGGAGTTCTTGCGTATCGCACGTGCCGAAGGACTGCCCATCATGGTCAGCGTCCAGAATGCATACAGTCTACTTAATCGTCACTACGAGCTTTCGATGGCGGAAGTGTCGATGCGAGAGGGGATCGGACTCCTCGCGTATTCACCCCTTGGGTACGGCGTCTTGGGTGGCCGATATTGTGATGGGAACATTCCAAAGGGTAGTCGAGCAGACATCCATCCTGCATTCGCACTACGGTACCGCACTGGGCTTCCATTGCAGATTGCACAACAGTATAAAACACTTGCGGAGAAGCACGGCATGACTCTGCCAACGATGGCTCTTGCCTTCGTTCGTGCACAGCCGTTTGTTGTGTCGACGATCATTGGTGCCTCATCCATGGATCAACTCCGTGAGGATATCGCGAGTGTCGATGTGACGCTTTCTCCTGATCTGATGCGCGAGATCAATGAAATACATGAGAAGTACCCCAACATTGTTGCGTAGTTCATCTACACTATTCTCATGCAATCGACGTTTGACGTCGCCGTCATCGGTGGAGGACCTGCAGGAATGATGTCTGCGATTCGTGCTGCTGAGATTGGCGCACGCGTCGTCCTCCTCGAGAAGAATCCGATTCTCGGCAAGAAGCTCCTCATCACTGGTGGCGGTCGATGTAATATTCTTCACGCACTCTTCGATATGCGTTTACTCACGGAGAAGTATGGAAAGAAAGGGAAGTCACTCTTCTCTGCCTTCTCTCGCTTCGGCGTGCAAGAAACGTGGGACTTTTTCGAATCGAGGGGATTGAAGCTCAAAATCGAGGAAGAGAATCGAGCATTCCCGACAAGTAACTCTGCCGAGGATGTACAGAAGACATTGATCGCTGAGATGAAGAAGTACGGTGTGACGATCCTCCTCAATGCTCCCGTGGTCTCGATCGAGGAATCTCATGGTCTGATCAAAAAAGTTGTTCTCAAAAACGCGCAGATAGAAGCGAAAAACTATATTTTAGCTACTGGAGGAAAGTCGCGTCCAGAGACAGGCTCGACGGGTGATGGATTCGTGTGGGCCAAGAAACTAGGTCATACGGTTGTCACGCCGGATCCTGCACTTGTCCCTGTGACGATTCGAAATCCGTGGATTAAGAAAGTAGAAGGCATTAGCCTCAAAGGCGTTCGTCTCAGCATCTTTCAGGATGGGAAGACGTACGATTCCAAAGTTGGTAAGATGCTGTTTACCGGTGTTGGACTCTCGGGTCCGCTCGTTCTCAATATGAGTAAGTCTGTCGGGGAGTTCCTCAAGCACGGACAGGTACTTCTCTCTCTCGATCTCTTCCCTACGCTTGATCTCGGCGCTGTTGATCGCAAGCTTTTGAATCTCTTCGATACTGGGAAAAATCGCATGATCAAAAATGTGATTGGTGCCATTGTCGAGATTCGCCTTGGTCACGAACTCCTGGCTCTCGCTGGCATTCCCGACCGAACAGAGCTTCACCAAGTGACACGAGAACAGCGCATGACACTCGCGAAGTTACTGAAAGATATTCCGATGACGGTCTCTGGTCTCCTCGGCGCAGATAAGGCAATTGTCACGGGTGGTGGTATCGATCTCAAGGAAGTTGACTTTGCAACGATGCGCTCGAAGCGCATCAAGAATTTGTTCCTCGCAGGAGACATCCTCGACTTCGATCGACCATCCGGAGGTTTCAGTCTGCAGATCTGTTGGACGACGGGGTACCTGAGTGGCGACAATGCAGGAACCGCTAGCGTATCGGGAGCTTGATCGTCACGCTTGTGCCCTTTCCTTTCGTGGATTCGATGAGCAGTTCTCCTTCCGCTTTCTTTATGATGACCTTCGCAATGTGGAGTCCGAGTCCGCTCCCGACGGATTTGATGCTCGATGCATTCGTTCCGCGACGGAATTTCTCTGTGATGTACGGCAGGTCGCTCTCTGGGATGCCGATCCCATGATCCGTGATGACGATCGAGATCCATCGTTCATCGGCGCTGACATGGAGGTCAACCTTGTTTCCTTTCTGGGAGTAGCACGAAGCATTTTCTATGACTTCTTGGATCACTCCTCCGATGAGTCGTCGATCGATCCTGATCTCGGGGAGATTCCTGGCGGACGTGACGGTGAGCGTCTGCTGACGCAGGTCATACATTTTTTTCGTGTTTGCAACAATGTCGTGAATTAGCGTTTCGATGATCGTTACCTCGGCGTTGTAGAAGAAGTCTTTCGCTTCCACCACATTCACTTTCGACAGTTGTTTCATGATGCTCTCGATGCGGAACATGCCTAGTTCGAGTTCGTCGATGACGGCATCTTTTTCTCCGAATGTTGCACGATCTCGATCACGGAGAATTTCGAGCCACCATCGGAGCGTGGCGATCGGCGTCCCGAGCTGATGCGTGGTGAGGTGAAGCAGGATCGAGCGATCGGATTCGAGTTTCCTCTCCGACTGTATTTTCTTCTGTGCGATTTCAATGAAGACGATAGTACCCAAAATGACACCGAGCACGAAGATCAGTGTGAGGAGCGATGGTGTGACAAGACTTTTCGAGAGTTCCCGGTACTTCGCGATGTCCATATCGACCCCGACAACCAGCGTCTCGTACTCTCCGTGGCCGGGGATCGGTGCGTAGGCCGACATGTACGCCCCCCATTGGTCGCTGTAGGGCTCATCCGACACGGTTGGCTCGGTGATCGCCTGTTGGATTTTCGGCTGTTCACTCACATCGTATTTTTTCCCCGGAGGGGCCAGTTCATCGGATTCGTCGATCACGCCGTCATTATTGAGGTCATAGTACGGTGGGAACGGATGGAGAGAATCTGCATCGGCTACGAACGTGAACGTATTGACGTTTTTCGTTGGTCGTAGAATGTACACGAAGCGCACTTCCGGATGTTCGGTGCGGAATGTGTTCAGTGTCTGGATCACTTGTTCATACGCAGGTTTGTAGGCGTCCTCGGGCGTTCGAAGTGTATCGAGCACTGCTGGTTCAACAAGGAGTGAAGCACGGAGCGCGAGACTCTCGAGGTGATTCTGGATATCGGCACTCATGAGCTCCTGTCCTCTGATGTAGAAGACTGTTCCGAGGGTGATCGTGATGAGAACGACGAACACACTGACGATGCCGTTACTGTGCTGGAAGCGTTGTCGAAGCCAAGACAGAGCCATGGTGACAGTATGTGTATGAGTGAAAAGTATCATGCAATTATAGCATGTTTTCGCTTTCCTTACCACCGAACTCAGTCATCTCAATTCAAGAGCTTTCGTCGTCATTTATGACTTCTTCGTTGAAATTTTCTTGAAGACGGACTTTCGTGCTGGTCGCTTCTTTGTTGCCTTGGAAGATGCACTTGAACTTTTAGAGGACGAGACGCTGGAGCGACGTGATGATGAGGAAGAGGACGACGAGGATGACTTTGCACTTCTCTTCTGAAGACGCATCATAGCCGGGCCAGTCGTGCCTTTCTTCGATGATGACAGACTGTTCGCTACTGGGAGCGGGGATGGGTAGCGTGACATTGGCATCGACGGCGCAGAGGATGCGTGTGCGGATGGAACTGCAGTCGTCGTCGTGCGAAGTAAGATGACTCCTAGCGTGACAGAGAAGACGGTCGCGAGCATGGCGACGACGGAATTCTTCGTGATCGCGGATTTCTTGAAGGAAAATTTCATGAGAGGTGAGGAAGGGATCCACAGTATGCACGAGAGAACTGAGACTCCATCACATGC
>CAZDQZ010000045.1:7771-8883 GCA_964507835.1 uncultured Candidatus Peribacteria bacterium
TTGGCTCTGCTCTTCACTCTGACTAGTTTTTCTCCAGTGTTGCACGCTCGGAGTACCATGCCTCCAGAGGCATACGACGATGCCGTGAGTGAGCTTGAGAAGGCAGGAGTCATCGATGGGTATTCTGCCGGCAATCCACGTCTCTACGACTACGTGAATCGCGCCGAGGCGCTCAAGGTCATTCTCCAAAATCAGAAGACGATGTCTCCGGAAGTCGCTGTGATGGCTCGATCGATGCCTCCTGTGTCTCTCTTCAGTGATGTCACGCAGACTGCGTGGTACGCGCCGTACATCGAGGTCGGCTTCAAGCATCAGCTCATCAAGGGCTATAGCGATGGTCGCTTCTGGCCTCAGGCTGGAGTGCGCGTCTCAGAAGCAGTAGCCATGCTCATGCGCAGTTACGGCGTGCAGGCGAGCACGCAGGAGTTCCGTACATCAGAAGATCTGCCAAATACTGCTGGTGAGTGGTACGCAGGATTCGTGAGTGCGCTCATCGCCAAGGGGGGAGTGATGCCAGAGAGTACGCTCAGAGTAGGGGATTACCTCACGCGGGGTCAGCTCTTCGATATGGTGTACCGCATGCGCATCGCCAGTGGGCAGGTAGGTATGGTGTCACCGCAGATCCCACGGCCTCTTGTTGCGACTTCCTCTTCTGCGACATGGTCCGCTCCTCAGCCTGCAGTTTCGAGCACGCAGTACCTCTCGACAAAGTCGTTCTCTCTCTCCATTCCCGCACTTAATATTCTCGATCTCACGATCACGCATCCGACCGATCCCACGACACAGAAGGGGATTCTTGCAGTTCTCAAAGACGGTGTGGGTCATCTTTTCGGTTACCCCGGTGACGGTGGGAAGGTGCTCGTCTACGGACACAGCAGTAGTTATCCGTGGGATCTTTCCCCATACACGAAGATCTTCCGTGGGATTAATAAAGTCGAGCTCGGACAGAAAGTCTACGTGACCTACGACGGCAAAGTGCACACCTACCAAGTGACGGAGAAGCGCACGGTTCCCGCAAAGGATCACAGTGCGTTTGAGCCCGATGACAATGGCGAGGAATTGATTTTGTATACCTGCTGGCCACCGGATAGTATCTCGCACCGCTTCCTCGT
>CAZDQZ010000046.1:0-2199 GCA_964507835.1 uncultured Candidatus Peribacteria bacterium
GCGACATACGAAATACGACATTCGATCTACGTCGTCAGGCAACAGTTACTTCCTCGCACTTATAGACAGATTGAATTGCTTCCAGGATCTCGATACCGTCCTTCTTGGGCTTCTGGAAGGCTTTGCGACCCGAGATGAGACCCATGCCTCCTGCGCGCTTGTTGATAACGGCGGTTGCAACAGCAGACTGCAAATCGTTCTTGCCTGACTCTCCACCGGAATTGATGAGACCGACTCTACCCATGTAACCGTTGGCCACTTGGTACCGGCAGAGATCAATCGGATGATCGGAACAGAGCTCTGTGTACATGCGCTCATCAAGCTTGCCGTAGGAACTGTTGCCTGAGTTAAGAGCCTTGAAGCCACCGTTACACGTCGGGAGCTTCTGCTTCACGATGTCTGCCTGGATCGTCACACCGAGGTGATTGGCCTGACCGGTGAGGTCTGCAGAGGTGTGATAGTCTTTCCCATCGATTTTGAATGAACTGTTACGCAAATAACACCAGAGCACCGTGAACATCCCAAGCTCGTGTGCCTCGTCAAACGCTTTCGCCACTTCGACAATCTGACGAGCAGACTCAGGGGAACCAAAGTAAATCGTCGCGCCGACGCCTCGTGCACCCATCTCCTTGGCACGCTTCACAGAACCAAACATGATCTGATCAAATTTATTTGGATACGTCATGAGCTCGTTATGATTGATCTTCACGATGAAAGGGATCTTCTCTGCGTAGGTCTTGCTCATCATACCGAGAACGCCGAAGGTCGATGCGACCGCATTGCATCCACCATCGATGGCGAGCTTGATGATGTTCTCTGGATCGAAGTAGTCGGGGTTCTTGGCGAAGCTCGCACCTGCCGAGTGCTCGATGCCCTGATCGACAGGGAGGATGGAAATATAGCCAGTCCCCGCCAAATTCCCGGTGTTATACATCGCGGTGAGATTCTCCTGCACAGCCTTGCTCCTATCCGACTGACCGAAGATGTCTTTCACGAAAGTTTTTCCCGGAACGTGGAGACGGTCCTTGGAAATTTTCGGTGCAGAAAAACCGAGAAGTGATTCGGCTTGGTCGGCGAGGATGGAGGTGATATCGGAGAAGGAGAGCATAAGAGTAAATAAAAAAAATATGAGAAATTACCGACAGGTAGGAGCAGGGTCAGCAGGATCCTTTACGCATCTCAAGGGTGCTATGCACGGAGGATTGCAGATAGGAGTTACCGAGGTGGAAGCACTCGTCGGCATGTATGGAACACACTGATTGCCATTACAACAGAGTGCTTGTGATGCGGAGGCGGAAGCAGACATGCATCCTGCAGTACACTGAGCTAAATCAGGGTACGTCGTTGCAATCGTGCCACATGCTGTAGATTGTGGTCCAGCACAGGCTCCATTCACGCAACAGTAATGATTTGATGAGGCAGAAGCAGATGTAGCACAACCTGCTTGGCATGAGGCGAGGCCCTGATAGAGCATCCCCGTCGTGCACTGAGCTACAGTAGCAACTGGAGAACATGCGCCTGCATTGCAACAATGATATTGATTCGATGGTATTGATGCCTGAGAAGACGCATTGCAGGTTGCACACTCTGACGCACACTGTGCCTGACAATCGACACCTGGCAGAGGTGATACAGCACAAGATGTTATGCATGGCCAACACGATGTGCAATCAGCAGGAATAGAGGCGACTGATACTGAAGAATTTACTGTCGCTCCAACACATGTGCCAGTCGCATCACATGTGCCGGTTGAACCAGCGAGGGCACACACTGTCCCTGCTGGCTGGAAGCACACAGTCAACCCATCTCGACCCAGAGGGCATCCTCCTTCCGGCTTTGGATACGAACACGAACCGACAGGGGTAGGCGCTGATTCAATGCAACTACCAGCACCACACGTACCCGGTTTATTTCCTACAGTTGTAAAACATGCGGTACCGGTAGGCTTATAACAAATACTACCGCCATCATCTTCAATGTTAGGGCATCCTGCTGGAGGTTTCGTATACCAACATGAATCTCCTGGAACTAGATTAGCTTTCATGGAACCAAACGACAGACCACTACGCATTCCACTTGCCTGATACAGCACGACACCAAAAACAAAGCCACACAGCACCCCAAGCAGGAGACGACCAGTATTACTCGTGATCACAGGCATGGTCTGTATTGTACAAGGTGATCGGGTGGGGGCAACAG
>CAZDQZ010000046.1:2299-7443 GCA_964507835.1 uncultured Candidatus Peribacteria bacterium
CACAAACCACTGCTGTGCGATGCCGAAGAGTGTGGAGGCTGCCCAGTAGATGGAGACTGCGGCAGGGAACTGGAATGCGAAGTACCCGATCATGAACGGCAGGATGTACATCATGATCGTCTGCTGATCGATCTCGGGCATCCACGACTTCTTGCCAACAGGTTTGATAACAATTTCATTTGCAGGCTTCTTCTTGCTCATCATCATCTTCATTTGGATGAACTGGAGAACGACGAGGAGGGCGGGCATGACATAAATTTCTGGCTTCAGGAGATCGACGCCAAAGAGCGTGGTCGTGAAGAAGAGTGCTGGCAGATCACTGTAGAACGAGTACACCAAATGACGGGAGATGGCGATGTGACCGCCATCACGGATGACGTAGAAGAGACCGATGAGGATAGGAAGCTGGAGCAGGGTCGGCAAACACGATTGCAGAGGATTGATCTTCATCTCCTTCCAGAGTTTCATCGTCTCCTCCTGAACGCGCGTAGAATCCCCGGGATACTTCTTCTTGATCTCGTCCATACGTGGTTGCAGTTGCTGGAGCTTCTTCTGCCCCTCGAGCGCATGCTGATTTGGGATCAAGAGCAGGAGCTTAATCAGAATCGTCAGAATGAGGACTGCGATACCGAGGTTATGACCCGGCACCCACGATGCGACGAAGACCAGACCGTTGAAGAGAGGGCGTGTGATGAACGTGCGGAAGATCTTCGTAAAGAATCCTGGCTCCGTCATCGAGAAGCGAGTGATGAGTGGTGGCTTCTGTTCCGTAACGCCGGGGAGTTCCAGCGAGACTTCGTAGGTGCCTGCCTTCTCGAAGAGCGCGTACTTCCAGGATGCGAGACTGACTTTCTCAGTAGTCCCCGCCTTCACGAGGAGGAGATCTGTACAGGGGAGAACGCTCTCGTTGGGAATGATGTTCGTCACTGTCTCTGTCCCATCCGTCGCTGTCTCCACACGACTGACATCCACCGGCGGGAGAGGGCAACGCTTCGGGAGAGTGAGATCAGTTGTCATCGGATTCGTGATCGTCACGACGGGATCATTGCCGAGGCGTACACTCGTACTCTCCATCGCAATCTTCACCAATTGCGCCGTAGCCTTCTGCTCCGGTGTCTGCTTGGGGAAGAAGTAACTGAACCCCGCATTCACGAGGAGGAAGAGGAGAGCGAACGTCAGGATGAATTCGAGACGCGATTTCTTGGAAGTCTCTGGAGTGTTAGCCACGGAGAGTGAGGAGAAAGTGCAAAAGTCGATCCGCATCGGAGAGGAGCTCCGTAAACGGTGCGGATAGGCTAGAGGAACGAGGGAAAATCAGCAACTGAGTTGAGCTGTGAGCTGTGAGCTGTGAGCTTTGAGATTTGGCGAGCAGGACAAGCCGAAGAGCTTCTTTGCAACGCCTGCGCATACGATTGCGCTTCACGGCAGACTTGTCGAGCTTGGCGGATGTCACGGTGCCCACATAGATGCCAGTTTTTGCATCCCTAGGAAGGTGACGAGGAAGCCCTGGAATACTGCGCGCTTGCATGTGTTTGCCCTTCCAGAGCACGCCCTTGGTCTTTACTCGTTCACAGGTTTTACGGCCGGAGAGGGAGTGGAGAAGCATAAGAGTACATTATGGGTTTACTAGTTTACTGGTTTACTGGTTTACTGGTTTCAGTAGCAAAACTAGTAAACCACCAAACGAGCTAACCACCAAACCTGCATGCCTGCCCTCACCCCCGCCCAAGTCGCACACATCGCCAAGCTCGCCAGGCTCACGCTCACGCCTGCGGAAGAAGAAAAAATGGCGAAGGAACTCTCGTCCATCCTGCACTACATCGACATACTTGGCGAAGTGAATACCGACGCAGTCGAACCAACAGCGCAAGTCACCGGGCTCACGAATGCGCTCAGGGAAGATGTCGTGACCCCAAGCGATGCTCTGCCCGATGCACTCCTCGCGTGCTCACCGTTACCTATTTCCGACCATCAGATCGAAGCGCCCCATGCGCATGGATGAACGAAATGAATAATTGATAATGAAAAATGAATAATTCTTTCACCACCACCGGCATCTGCAATCGCAAATTATGTACAGTCATTGTTCATTATTCATTGTTCATTATTCATTCATCATAATGTCACTTTCCTCCCTCACTATCTCAGAGGCTCACGAGAAACTCCGCACGAAAAAAATATCTGCGGAAGAACTCACGCGTGCATGCATCGAGAGAACAGACAATGTTGATGAAAAAATCAATGCTGTCGTCCATAAGAATTTCGACCGAGCCCTAGAGGAAGCCAAAAAAATCGATGCAAAGGGAGTATTTGATCATCCTCTCGCCGGCATCCCCTACTACGCAAAAGATGTGTACTCGGAAACCGGCGTACCGACAACGGCATGCTCCAATATGCTCCGAAAGAAAGACTACGTTTCCCCGTACGATTCGACAACAACGAAACGTCTCAGGGCAGTCGGTGCCATCAGCCTTGGCAAAACGAATACCGATGAATTCACGATGGGTGCTTCGACCGAGACCTCGTGCTATGGAGTGACAAAAAATCCGTGGGACGCCACACGCGTTGCTGGTGGATCATCTGGTGGCTCCGCCGCCGCCGTCAGTAGTGATGAATGCATCTTTGCCCTCGGAACAGACACCGGAGGTTCTATCCGCCAGCCTGCAGGATTCTGTGGCATCACAGGCATTCGCCCAACGTACGGGAGAACAAGCAGATATGGCGTACTGAGCATGGCAAGCTCACTCGATACCATCGGTCCGATGTGTAAAAACATCGAAGATTTGGCGATCGTACTCGAAGCCATCGCAGGGAAAGATGGAATGGATAGCACGACATCCGCGAGGCCAGTGGCCCCTTACCGATCACTCCTAACGAAAGACCTTAAAGGGCTACGGGTAGGGCTCCCCAAGGAATACTTCATCAAAGGAATTCGTCCTGACTGCGAGGACGCCGTGCGCACCGCGGGAGATACACTGAAGAAGCTTGGCGCTGAGATCGTCGATATCTCACTCCCCCACACCAAGTACGCTGTCGCTACGTACTACGTCCTCTGCCCGTGTGAAGTCAGCTCCAACATGGCTCGCTACGACGGCATTCGCTTTGGCCACACCGCCCTGAAGCCACAAGACCTCGTGGATTACTATCAACGCGCGCGCAGTGAAGGATTCGGCGCAGAAGTGAAGCGTCGCATCATGATCGGGACGTACGCACTCTCCGCAGGTTACTTCGATGCGTACTATCTGAAAGCGCAGAAAGTACGCACGCTCATCAGACAAGACTTCGATGATGCATTCAAAAAAGTTGATGTGATTCTATCGCCGGTGTCGCCACATCCCGCATTCAAGGTCGGAGCAAATAGCAATGATCCAGTGGCAATGTACCTAGAGGACGTCTTCACCATCGCACAAGTGATGGCGGGAATCCCCTGCCTCTCTGTCCCGTGCGGAATCAGTAAAGAAGGGCTACCTATAGGGCTACAGCTCATGGGCCCACAATGGGGTGAGGCAACGATCCTGAAGACCGCCTACGCCTACGAACAGGCAACGGAATGGCACACGAAGAAACCGACGATCTAACAGAGGATCATGTGAGACAAACTACTCAAGACCCTGAATATTGAAGGTTGTCGTAGGAGCAAGCGTCACATCAATCGAACAGAAAAACAGACAGCTCTCATCCAGACGAATGCCTATAACTGGCGTCTCTTCATCGCGCAGATATCCATAGATGAAATTAGCTGATTCTGTATTGAATCCAAGTTGCAACACCTCTTCTGACACGTCGGGTGCTACGTTTGCACGAATATCAAAAGTCACACTCTGTTCGGGCAAGAGAACTCGATCTGATGATGGCGATGCATCGTGGAAGACAAGAACTCCCTGCGCTGAATCGATCACGCCATCCAGCACTTTGAGGTCACCAAGACCATCGCCATTGGTATCCCGATAGAGTCCATACACTTCCGCAGATGAGAGTGAACCTGCTGTAGCCTTCGCAATGACCGTCGAGAGAACAATCGCTTGCGTCCCTCCTGTCGCTTGAAACGACATCAAGGGCACATCCTCCTGTCCTGCGGTGATCGATGCATCGGCTGTAGCAGGGGGCATCGTAATAGTGAGAGCATACACGCCTTCGATGCCGGGGAGTCCTGCGCTCACATCAAAGGGAACGGGGATGCCCTTCTTGCAGGTATTGGTACAGAGGTCAGCATCATTCTGGTTCCCATCATCACACTCTTCGGTGCCTTCGGGAACACTGTTCCCACACACACCTTGGTCGCGAGGGGAGAGCGTAGCGCCGTCTTTCTCATTCACGACGAACACGTAGAGCGATCCTGATTTATCTAGGCGGACGGACAACGGGCTCTCATCGGTCGGAAGAAATGTCACGTTGTTCGCTGTCTCGAAGGCACTCAGGCTACGACTGTGCAGAACGTCTTGCTCTTTCGCCTTCGCCGATGCGAAAAATTGTCCTGGAAAACGATCCTTGAATCGGAGTGCAGAAATGTCTCGTCTCTCCATCGTCGCTGCTGCATCCGAGTACCGATAGCCAAAGAAATTTACACGGTGCCCTTGCGTGGTCAACTCCTTCATCACGTGATCGAGTGGTGCATTGACGATGCTCTCGTGATTCGGGATATGCACGACGTAAATCTTATTCTGCTGAAATATCACCGATTCCTCTCCATCACGAAACGTCACGTTGTACACGTCGATCCCACTGCGACGCTCAACAAGCGAAAGTGCCCCTTTCAACGTATCGTTCATCATGAATGGAATCGGGATGCCGTCCTGCACCAAAGGCGAAGGGGCCCCTCCTCGTACTGCGAGGAACCCCAGAACGACAACGGTGAGTGACGACACTGCGAGGAGAGCCTTTCTCGGTAGCCAGGGTTGGGGACGAGGGTCATTCATGAAGAATGGTACGGGGCTCACGCGAAAACGAAAGCCCCGTAAAGTACCTTAAAACGGCGCTGATAGAAGCTTACAAGTATTGCTACACGAATCGGTGGTGACGGTATTGCCATCGTCACACTCTTCGCCGAGAACTGGCTCGAACTGTCCATTGCCACACTGTGATGCAATCCAGTTATTGATGATGAGCGCATCGACTGGCGTCACCAATCCATCGTTATTCACATC
>CAZDQZ010000046.1:7543-8842 GCA_964507835.1 uncultured Candidatus Peribacteria bacterium
GAATCGCAGATCACTCCATTCTGCGCACCATCGTCACACTGCTCAGAGCCCTCGATCTGCGTATTACCACAGACAGGGAGTGTACGAGCAGTGAATGTCGTGCTCGGACTATTGGAAACAATGATGTAGCGAGCGTTCTTGGAGAGTTCTACAGCACTGAGCGGAAGGAACGTGATGCCCCTCGACATTTCGAAATTCGCAATCATCGACCCATCTGCCCTCTGCGCATCGGATACGAAGAATTGCCCTGGGAACAGCTGTGCAAAAGATATAGATTCACCTTCTGCCAGAAGCGTTGCCATCTCGCGCTCAGTAACTGCAGAACGAGAAGTGTACTTATAACCGAAGACTTTCCTTCCTGGCGTGATCGCCTGTGCAAGTGTCGCACCATCAGAGATCGTCGGACTATCTGGAGTAAGGACGAAGTCGATGCTATCGACATGAGTCGCTCCCTGCAGAGCCTCGGATGCTTCATTATTATCGAACGATACTTCACGAAGAGCGATGCCTCCTCGGCTACCGATCGTTGTAATGGATCCTGCGACCGACGTACCGCCTTCAGAGACAAACGGAATAGGCACGCCATCCTCGGAGAGGAGGGGACGGAAAACGGAGCGCTGAAGGAGATAGACGAGAGCAACTGTCGCGAGCATCGCGAAAGCAAAGACAACGACTTTCATCATCGAACCGAATGGGCGCGAGAAGTTTTTCTTCATAGAATGGAGGGGAAGTGTGTGTGAGTGAAGAACAATGTTTTAGAGAGACATCTCACGGCGACGAAGCACCGTCATGGCATACGTCATGATCGCGGAAAAAGTCAGTGCAATGAATGCAAAGACAGATGCTGGACCAGTGCCTGTGATGATGGGTGCTCCACTATGAAGAACATTGCCGTTGCTGTCGACGACTGTCCCTTGGCCAGCGATGATGATGGAAGGACTGTTTGACGTTTCGTCAGCCATACGTTGCATGCGGATCTGGTAGGCCGTGTCTGGATCGAGGCGACTCGCTGGCTTCATCGGTTCAGGAGCGACGTAGGTATCGACAGGGACTGCATCGACTGACTTGAGTTCAGCATTTTGAATCTCCGCACGACGCTGATTGGCAAGTGCTTGCTGTGCTTGTGCGTAGCTTTCTGCATCGCGCTTCGTGGGGAAGGGCGACTCCACAGCAGATGTACCAGCCGCTTGATGAGTATTGGATGAGCCAAAGACTTGGTCGGGGCTCAAGTACGCAAATGCAGAAACAGGAGACAGAAGTGCGAGTGCCAATGAAGCAGACACACCGATGCGAGTAAAT
>CAZDQZ010000047.1:0-8661 GCA_964507835.1 uncultured Candidatus Peribacteria bacterium
TGTTATCTGACGTGTAACTATTCTGGCTCGGACTCGTGATCGTCCCTGCACTTGGATTCACCGTATCGACGTTCAGTATGACTGTATTTGATGCACTACTTTCCGTTCCATTGTCTTCTGTAGCTGTGAGCGTGTACATCGCGTCAACCAGCGAAGATGATGTACAGCTCCAGTTCTTCTCTGCATCATTATTGACTGTAGTAGAACAGAGAACGATCGCACCGCTATAGACACGAATAGTATTCGTTGCCGTTGTTCCCGTTCCTGCAATGATTGGCGTGTTGTCATTGGTATAAGTATTGGTAGTCGGTGATGTAATGGTTGGAGGATTCGTTGCTGATTCTGCAAACGTCCAGTTCGTATTATTCCCACTATTCGTACATCCTTCGCTTGCTGTGTAACACACCAATGCCTGCCCATTACTTACAGTACTGTCTTTTACATCAAGATACGTAAAGTCCGTCGATAGTTGTGTTGTATCTGCATCCAACATCATTCTCGCTCCTGATCCCGTTCTCGTACTCCTGATACTGAGGAGGTTTCCAGCAATACCTCTCAGTGTCAGCGAGCCAGAGAATGACTGCCGTGACGTGTAATCGACAAACAAACTTCTTGCTGTGCTCACCGTCTTCGTAAACGCATGAAACACCGTGCTTCCAGAGATCGTCTGATTCGCTCCATCCATCTCCACACTTCCGTCCCTCGCCGTGAATCCTCCCACGTTCATCCAGCTTCCAGAGAGCGTCACACTATAGTCGTTCTCCGAGACATCGAGCGTTCCGCTGTAGTTCATAAAGTCACCACTCATCGCCAAATTCGCACCCAGTGTGTACGTTCCAGAGCCTGTCGATGCGTAGCCTGAGGCAAGGGTCGCCACTTCCCCTGCACTGAGGGCGCGGTTGTAGATCCGGACGTCGTCGATGAGGCCGTTGATCGGTCGCTCGAACGTTGCTACTTGTTGTCTACCGATCTGGAGCGGGCTCAGGTGATTGGGAATATTTCCTGACCGTGAAACCGAATTGAGCTGCTGACCATTACGATATAATCTAGCCTGGCTACCGTTATACGTAACTAATACGTGATACCAAGTTCCAGCAGTAATGGTATCAAACGCATCGATGCCATTTATCGTCGTGTCATCAACGTCATAAAGCCAGTCATCTCCGTTCGTCTGGACCGTATATCCTCCAACAGAATAATCATATCCATTTTTGCCAACAACGATTTGTCTACCTGCGACTACATTAAATTTAACCCACGCACCAAAACTAATTTGATTACTTGCCAATTCAACGTCGCCAATACTCACATAATCATCCGTCCCATCAAAGCTCAAGCTATACGGATTATAGAACCTCGTTGTAGGCACCGTACTACTCCAGATCGGACCATTCGTCAGCGTTCCATTGTTTCCGTTTCCCGAGCTATCCTTCGCTACTGTTCCCACACCTTCGTCGAACTTCCAGTAGCCTACGAGACCGTTATTGATCGTGAGGTTCTGAATCGTATTCCCCCCAAGACTGAGCGTCTCATTCGTTGCGGTACTTGCAAGCGTGATGCCCGTCGATGTCGTGAACGTTCCCACATTCGCTACGAGTGATCCTGTCACCGTGAGTCCATGGGTACTCAGGTTCATCGTTCCCTTCACTTCGATGTCGTGTGCCCGTACCCTCGCCCCTGGACTGTACGTATCTCCACTCCATACCCACAGCTCCTTATCCGCAGACACCTGCAGAACATTATTCGCATCGATGTTGTAGAGCGCTGAGATATCACTGTCTCCATTATTATTCGCAATGTTCAAGTGTGCATTCGTGAGTGCCACCGCTCCACTATCACTCCGGACAATCAGATGGTTCTGGTACAGATGCACTCCTGTCATCGTACTTCCTGATCCGAGTGTCACCGTGACCGCCTTCTCTGTCTCCCCGTCAAGGTAGAGGCTGATGATCGTCCCACCCGTCATCGTGAGACCCGTGATCGTGTACTGCCCTCCGGCATCCGTCTCATCGGTTCCTGCTGACGTTCCTCCATTGAGAGACACATTCACCGTCTTATTCGCCCCGATCCCCGTCGTCCCTTCATCGGTGTACACGATACCGGTGATGGAGTACGTATCTGCAAACGTCCAGTTCGTATTATTCCCACTATTCGTACATCCTTCGCTTCCTGTGGTACACACCAGCGTCGATCCTCCCGACGCACTACTATCCTTCACATCGAGGTAATCGATCGTCTGCGTTCCACTGTCGCCATCCAACATCATTCTCGCTCCTGATCCCGTCCTCGTACTCCTGATGCTGAGGAGGTTTCCAGCAATACCTCTCAGTGTCAGCGAGCCAGAGAATGACTGCCGTGACGTGTAATCGACAAACAAACTTCTTGCTGTGCTCACCGTCTTCGTAAACGCATGAAACACCGTGCTTCCAGAGATCGTCTGATTCGCTCCATCCATCTCCACACTTCCGTCCCTCGCCGTGAATCCTCCCACGTTCATCCAGCTTCCAGAGAGCGTCACACTGTGACTGCTTCCCGAGACGTCGAGGGTGCCGGAACGGATGTCGAGGTTGCCGCTGAGGGCGAGATTGGCGCCGAGGGTGTAGGTACCGCTACCGGTGGTGGCGTAGCCTGAGGCAAGGGTTGCCACTTCCCCTGCACTGAGGGCACGGTTGTAGATGCGGACGTCGTCGATGAGGCCAGAATAGGGTGCATTGGTTGGCGAGCCACTGACATTGCGCGCCCCGATTTCGATGGATGTCGTAGGGTTTGCCGGAGCACCATTGCTTTGAGATGTTGTAGTGACAGACTTTGAGACACCGTCGACGTACAATGCGACGTCATCTTTTGTCGATGAGCGACGCGCGACTGCTATCTGGTGCCACGTGTTTTGTGTGAGGCCAGATGCGTAGAATGATTCCAGACAGTTCGATCCGCATGGTGTAATATTTCGAATGCCAAACGTGCCTGCTCCACCGTCATTGTGGTTAATTTCAATGTTATAGAAGAGGTTGGTTGCATGATCTCCTTTCGCAAAGAGCATCATACGGGAAGTGCTGTTGTATTTTATCCATGATGTAAATGTATATGCTGTACTGGTATCGACGGGATTGGAAGGTACACTCATGTAATCATTCACCCCATCAAAGCTCAAGCTGTATGGATTGTAGAACCTCGTACTCGGTACCGTACTACTCCATATCGGTCCATTCGTTGTCCCATTATTCCCATTTCCCGAGCTATCCTTCGCTACTGTCCCCACACCCTCATCAAACTTCCAGTAGCCTACGAGACCATTGTTGATGGTGAGATTATTGAAGGTGGTGCCACTGAGTGTTTGCGTTGTTCCTGTTCCTGTGAGGATGACCGTTCCGGTACCAGCTCTGAAGTGATTTGGTCCGTAGTTGATCCAGTGACTACTACCGCTCATTGTGAATCCGTTACTGATGAGCGTGCCTCCTGAGAGGATGACTTGGCCATGAATATTGAGATTCCGACCTAGGGAGATGGTTCCGGTATACCCTGGCGCTACCTTCAATTCGCTGATTTTCCCAGTGAATGCAGTATCGATGAGGGCGTTTTTGCTACTCGTTGCGTCAAAGTAGGAAATGGTACTTGCTGTCGGAGGAGTCCCAAGACTCCAGTTTCCCGCAGTACTCCATTTTTCATCGGCTCCAGCGCCGTTCCATATATTCACGGTTCCTCCTGCATCGTTGGCGATTTGCCAGTGACGTTGTTCGAGGAAGATTGGTTCAGTCTGAGACTCAAGGCTCAGAGGTCCAACGAGATAGAATTCTGGAGAGGTATCTGGTGCATCGTACGTGTAGGAGAGTCGACGCGTGTCACCACTTCGTGCAGAGACTGCCCAGACAATCTCTGTACTGGCATCGGTTCCCTTCTTCTTCCAGCCACCTGCATTGATGTTCGAGAGGGCAAAGTCAGCCGGCACAATATCTCTGATCGTTCCTGTGAAATCTTCATGAAATACAATCTCGATGTCCATTGGCGATTCACCGAATGGGTAGAGACGCGTTGCCGCATGTCGTTTGATAGAGTAAGGAGTGTTTGTGAGGACCTTGATTCTATGATCGATTGATCTTTCGCCGTTCTTCGTCACGGCAGAGAGTGTCATGCGGTACTCTCCTTCCTCTGTGAGCATGAGATAGGTTTCGTAGTCTGGAGACGTATTCTTCGAGTCTCGTGATGTGCACGTACCGGTATTGACGATGGAGTGATCCGTCGTCGTGAGCGTTGTTTTTTCGCCGGCAGGACTCGTGATATTGAGCGTGAGCACTGCATCACAGAGAGGAATACCGTTGTCATTCAGTACGCCAAAAGCGAGATGTGCTTTATCATTCACGTGGTACGTATCTCGATCTGCATTGATTGCCAAGACTCCCCATGCGAAATCTTGTGTCAGCTCTGTGCTCTCTCCCGTGAGGGGATTGGTAATGGTGACGACGAGCGTGTAGAACCCTGGCGTAAATGTGCGCAGTGGTTCCAACACGAGCTGAACCGACCCTTTTTTGAAGTGGAATGGAGCGGGGATCTCTCTGCCGTCGGGTCCACGAAGTACGGCAACGACGATCTCTGCTGGCATGCTTTCTGCAGGCGACACATCTGTTGTCTCTTGAGTCTTGATGCCTTCGATGATGGCTTTCGTACTATCATCGTTGTTCTTGATGGCAGAGTTCACGACTGTGTCGATCGTCTCTTGGAAAGGACGAATAGCAGTGTCGATGACATCTGAGACCGTTTCTTTGATCGCATTCGGGTCTCCTGGATCACTGATTGCTGTCTGCATCACTCGTGAGCGAAGGTCATCAGTGATCAGCAGTTCAACTGCTTCCTGTACCCGTTGGTCTGTTGCGATTGCTTTTGATGTTGCCTCTTGGACGGCTTGATTTTCTGCGATGACATCTTGCACGATCGAGCGCAGGACATCGCTTCGGATTGGCTTGCTATCAGCATTCCCTGTGGATTCTTTCACGGCTGTCTGGAGATCGTTCACAGTGGCAGAGTCGCTGGTGAGCTCCTGTGCGATAGCATCAGAACGGGTTGTGACCAGAGCCACTCTTACTGCGTGTGCAATGTCTGCATCATCGACGATGGCTTCTGTGATTGTACTGAGCGCGACAGAATCTTTCAGTGACCCATCGGCGTTCAGGATGGTGCTATCAGGTTCTTTGAACGTAGCTTGGAGCAGTGTAAACGTAGGAAGTTCGTTCGCTTGGAACTGCGCACTCGTGGGCGTGAGACCAAGGGTGCTTGTCGTTTTTTCTTCTGACTCTCCATCGACATCAGCACTCTTCGTGATGATCCATTCCCAGCGATGCGGTTCGACGAATGTGACATCTCCACTCAGCGGAATCATGTCTTCGAGGAGTGATGAGAGTGCAGTCGATGATCGCATCGTCTCCGCAAACACTGTATCGATCGTGAAGGGGAGTATCGTCTGTATGCTCGCAAAGAAACGGGAGAGGAAGCTAGTGTCCGTTGATTGTTCCGTATCGACAGAAGGTACTGCGTCTTGGACTGCATCATCGGTCACAGCAGGAGAAGGAGGCAGAACAGTGTCTGGGGTGAGTGGTGCAAGAGAGGATTCTGAACGTGCCGAGTTTTGTATTGCTTCATCGGAGGAGGTGACTGCGGATGAAGACGCACTCGAAGAGATTTCGGCAGAGCTTGAAGTGTCTGCACTGGACGATGTGTGACTAGAAACTGAGGATTCTGCACTCGAAGAGATTTCGGCAGAGCTTGAAGTGTCTGCACTCGATGATAGTTCCGAGGATGTCACGCTCGATGACAATGCTGAGGATGCAGAAGATGATTCAGAAGCAGAGGTCGATGATGAAGATGTGCTGTCAGAACTTGTGATCGATGACGATGCGTTCGATGATGAATGCTGATCTTCGGATTCATTGGAAGAGGCGACTGAGCTCTCGGATGAACTTGATGAGAGAGATTCTGATGAGGACGAGGAGGAAGAAGAGCTCACGGTTTCCTGCGTAGGCACTGTGACCGTTGCTTCGATAGCTCCTTCGAAACGAAGAGCCCCATTCCGTACGAAGAGGGGGGCAGAGTCTGACGTACTGATGGTGTAGGACAGATCGTACTGTTGACCTGATATCCAGGCCCCAGCCCACTGGATTCGTGTTGTGCCGTCATTCAGTGTTTCGATGAAACCTCCGTTCTTGGGCTCTTTGACCTCAAATCCTTTCGGAACGATTTCTTCGATCGTACCGATGAGCGTTTTCGATGGGACGATGTTCAGTGTCATCTTCTCCTGCGTCTGTGGATACGCACGAGTGGCACTCTTTCGAGAGACATCGATGAGTGCAGGGTATTCACGCACGACGAGCGGATGCACGATGCGTCGTGTGGTGGATGTATCGGAATCGTTCTTGAATGTCGCGGTCACCGTGATCGTGTAGATACCAGATTTCAGGTCTGGGATCGTCCATGCATAGTCTGGAGCATCAGAGACTCGGCGAAGTTTGCATGTTTCGGTTCGAAGAATCGTCTGTTGGCTTGCCTGAGTCTCGTATCGTGTGGATCTGCCATCGGGACTATCGACGATGGCGACGACGTCCGCAGAGCAGATCGGCTCTGCGTTTTCATCGAGCACGGTCATGCTCATCTGGGCATCGTCTCCAGAGGAGTAGATCGCACGATCGGTATTGAGTGCTACGAATCCTCGGTCGATGGTGTCTGTAAGTACATCGATGCTATCGAATGATGTTTCTGCATTCCCATTGCTCATCATGAGCCATCCGCGACGGCGTGGTGCATCGAGAGTGATACGCACGGTAGATACTACTGGCGAGATGTGATCGACTGCCTCGATCGTGAAGAGCGATTCTCCGTTTTCAACTGACCAAGTTCCCTGAGCGAGAGTGGTTTGCCCTTCTGTATCCGTGAGTGTGACGTGAAGTCTCTCTCGTAGGTCATCATGGGTGAGCTCGATGCTCTCTGGGAGAACGATGACATCACTCACAGTGGATGGATTTGTGAGGTTCGCCCGCTTTTCGATCCGGGCATTGAGTGTCGGTGGGGTGACGGCTGCGGAGAATGTGAGAGAATTTGTCTCCTCCGCGACTGCAGAATTCGGCACCTCTCGTTGCTCTGCGGGGATAGCGATGGTTTCTGTGCTGACATCGATTGCCGATGCTCCTGCGACCGTATTTCTCCCAATGGATTCGACAAATGCTTCGGAAGGAGTGTCGCTGGAGATTGTCTCGGTTTCGCTTGTGTTTGCAGATGATGAGCTTGATGTACTCGATGAGATGACAGGAATGACATCATTGCCTTCTGCGTATGCAGGGATGACCTGCCCAAGAATCAGTGTTATACACAGGACAGACGAGAGCCAACGTTTATATGTTTGTATGTGAGATTTCAATCTTTTGATTATAGCATGTTTAAGCGATTATTTCGAGGGTTTATATGTATAAAAGACTAGTTTTTTCTCTGATGTCAAATTGTGAGTTGAAACTAGATCAGAAGCCGGAGCATCTGGGGGTTATCGTGGTGGCGGAGTAATGCGCAATGTGAGGTGATTGGATACGATAGCAAGGAACAGAGGAGCACGATGCCTGCTTGTCGGCAGACAGGCTTCGTGCGGTCGACAGGTGCTACTCATGGTCGTCGACCGCGGGAAGCATCCCGCTCCCAATGTGATTTATCTATTCCATTACTCGTACATACTCTTCCTATAACACTCCTCGCACACGATCGTCTCCACTCTCTCCGGAGCGAATGTTGACTGCACTTTTTTCTGACACTTTTCACACGTTCTTTCATAGAGTGTCCGTGGATTCCTCAGTTTCAAACGATCATCGTACCTGACATCAGGATGACGGTGGGGGATCGGGAGTTTGAGCTGTCTGTAGAACTGTAGTTCTGGCTTCTGGATGCGGTACGGGCGACCAGATACGTCACAGCGGATCGCCCACTGCAGGATGTCATCGGGTACGTCATTGATGGAATCCGGAAGGTCTTTTGCAGAGATAATCTTCGCGACGTTTGGAGGTTCGTCGACGGTATCGCGCCAGTGAAATCCTGTGCGTTGCGTATTTTCTTTTGTAAGAGGAATGTATTCATGAGCGACGGATTCGTTGTAGCCAAAGGGTGAGAGTGATGCCGGGATGTACTGCCCCCACTCGCTTGATTTCTTCATGTGCTCGATGATTTTCGGCACCAGTTCTTCGTACGCTTTCTTCGAGTACTTTTTATTGAAGATGCAGTATTCCTGGTGCTTGAGCCCTGAGCAGGCGAAGAGGTTTTTAGAATGAAAACAGTTTTCTGAGTAGAGGAGATTTTGGCTATGGAAGACGTAGAGACAGTAGGCGCAGTTGTAGGCTTCGATGGTGCCGAGTGTCATGAAGCAGAGCTCAGGCTTGATGTACATGTTCGAGCAGTCGACGCAGTCCTTGGTCTCCACACCGACGGTAACGAACTTGCAATCCTGACTTCCATTCACATCGAAACACTCCGTGCAGTTTTGACTATTCTCGATGTAGTCTCCCGTGCAATTTTCGCAGTTGAGCATGTTTACGGCCTTGTGCACGCTTTGTAGTCGTAGCTCTCGGAGTGCTTCTTTCGCGCGTTCTTGCTTGGTCCATGACCCCAAGTACTCTGAAGTCGCGCGTTCGTAGTCTTCCT
>CAZDQZ010000048.1:0-8537 GCA_964507835.1 uncultured Candidatus Peribacteria bacterium
ACTGGATCAGAGTCCCGGATGCGGGACCTGCGCAGGCGATCGTGAATGTGATTCCCATTCAGATTCTGGCGTATCTGCTTGCGGTTTTGAGAGGACGAGATCCGGATATGCCCCGCAATCTTGCTAAGTCGGTGACAGTGAAATAATCAGGGAATGCCGACCCTCCTTCGCTAAAGCTATGGAGGGCAAGGGAATTTGGCAAAATCTGTTACCGTCAAATAAAGATTTTCCCTGAGTAAGTCGAAGGGTGAAGAGTGTGACGGTGAAAGAGTAGAGAATAAGTGCTACGTCATTACTACGGTGAAGTCATCAGCGGTGGTCTAGGTTTTCGTCCACTTTCTTTTGACGCAAAAGAAAGTGGCAAAGAAAACAGTCGCTCTGAAAAAATTTCTGCGCATCAATTGCTCACATGACTACAAAGCGCAGACTCCCCCGCACTTTCTGCGGAAAGGTGCGGGGTCAAACATATGCGCTTTGTCACGTCATGCTCGCAAAGATGCGCTACGAAATTTTTTCAAGGCGACAACGCTGTTCTTCTAGCACCCAAGAAAGATTGCGCGAAGCAGTGGGTGCCGAAGGCGGGACCCACTGCTGGAGCGCCTCCATATGAGGGAAGGGTGAGCTCACGAGAGGGACACCGTAGGTGGCCCTTTCGTGAATTATTTCTCATCCGGCGGAATTCCATAATAATCAAACAAGAACGTCGCGATGTCCTTGAAGAGTGGTGCTGCTGACTTACTACCGAAGTCGTCTTTCTTCGGTCGATCGAGCTTTACTAAGATGACGAACTTTGGATGATCAATCGGTGCGTAGCCACCATACGTTGCTACCGTTGACCCGGTGCCTGTTTCGTATCGTCCTCCAGGGCCTGCAATCTGGGAGGTTCCTGTTTTACCTGCCATACGATGCCCTTTCACCTTTCCTGCTTTTGCGATGCCGTAGAGTGTCCCGTGGACGAGCACCCCTGTCACACTGTTGGCAGTCTCCGGTTTGATGACTTGCCGAACGACTTCAGGTACGCGTTTATCGACGGAGCCATCACTGTGTCGTATCTCATCGATGATGGTCGGCTTCATTAGCTTCCCACCGTTAGCGAGTGCCGAGAATGCGGTGATCATTTGGAGTGGTGTGGCAGAGATACCCTGTCCGTACGCGATGGTCATGACGAGTGCGGTGTTCCATTCGGCGAGAGGTTTCAGGTCTCCGGGAAGCTCACTGTCGAGCTCGATGCCCGTGACTTGACCGAAGCCAAACTGTTCGAGTGACGCATGGAGGAGTTGGCGACCGAGTTTGCGACTGACCGACGTCATACACGTGTTGATGGAGTAGTCGAGACACTCGACCATGGTGACAAGGCCGTAGTATTTGCCTAGCGCATTGCGGATGGGCTTGTTGTCAATTTTGAGAGCACCAGTGTCATTGTATGTATCGAGTGGATTGACTTCCTGTTGATCAAGAGCGATTGCCATGGTGATGGGTTTCATAACTGACCCTGGTTCGTACACTTCCTGTATCGTTCTGTTGACGTAGGAACCGACGCCAATGTTGTTCTTAAATTTCAGCCATACACCTCGCTGTTTCGTTGGGAATATTTCTCGACGTGCATTGCCCCCCATTGTGTAAAAGTATCGAGAAATAGTTTTCAACTCGTAGAGTGTTTCCAGTTCTTCGAGTGTTTTCAGCCCTGCCTGGCAGAGTTCCGCACATCTCTCTTTATCATTCTTAAGGAGCATCCTGCCCTCTGGTGTTGTGTCTGGAAGGTAGGCGCGCAGAATGCGGTCATTATTTTCAGGATTGAATATCTCAACGATAATTTGCTTCTCTTGCTCAGAATCGAATGTGATTGGTTCTTTGTCGTAGACCGACGCGTATTCATTACTATCGAAGAGTGGAGCGTTCGCAAGTGCGATGATTCTTCCAGTGAATGGATCCATAATGATGACCTGACCGCTTTCTGCGTCAACTTTCTTCACCATGGCATCGAGTAATTCTTCTACCTTCGCTTGTATGAATCGATCAATCGTGAGAATGATTGTAGAACCATCACGAGGATCAATGAAGTTTTGGCTTTCAGCCACAATCTGGCCACCGAGAGGATCGCGTAGTGATGAGATGTGTACTTCTTGTCCGCGGAGCAACGTATCGTAGGTGCGTTCTACGCCATACTGAGGTTCCGAAAGGGCATTGATAAATCCGATCACGTGTGACGCAATGGTTGTATCGGGATAGAAGCGACGGTGCTCTGGAATGAGTGCGATCGATCGAAAAGGATCCATGATCTTTACACGTTCGCCTTTGCTTCTATGAGCGTTGATTTCCACTGCCTTTTGTTTAGCTTTCTGTGCATAGCTTTCTTTCAGATCTTTTATTCTTTTACTCGCTACAGGAAGCAACTTGCTCATGATAGGTACGTAGCGAAGGGGGCGTTGTCGAAGTCTCGCTTGGATCACGATAGGATCTGTTTTTAGTATTGGTGATAATGTTCGAGCTGTCTCAATAATTGTTTTCTGGTTTACTTCATCTGGATTTGCATAGATGAGAGACTGTTCATGATTCACGACGATCCCGGGGATCTTGAGTGTTGCAGTATCCAGTAGTTGCTTTTTATTCGCTCCATACAGGAGCGGAACAAATGTCACGGATCTTTTTTCAATTTTTCCTTCGATCGATCGCGCGAACTGTCTTTGTATTTCGGTTATTCCAGGGATAAGTCCACCGGTATTCACAACTGAAGCTCCCGTCGATACTGCGATGACAAAGCCTCCTGATGCTGTAGGAATTTCTGTAAAAATTTTCCCTTTCAAGGGGTTGAAGGCATCTCTGTAGTACTGAACGAGTTCTGATGGACAGGTAGAGAGGCCAAGACGACAGTTTTCATCAATTTCTGGCGTGATGAGAATTCGAGAAAGTTCGTCGCCGATGGTTGCATAATCTCCTTGCGTTGCCTCTTCTGGGATTGCGAGTGGATCGATGTAGAGCAGATCGAGCGTTGTATTGGTTGCGAAGATACTCGTCTCATTATTTTTGCTATTTCTGCTTAATATTTCCCCACGTTTAGCTGAGAGGGTCACATTTCCCGATTGCTGATTTTCTGCTTGCTCTGCATATTCCTTCCCTTTTACGATTTGTAATTCAATGAGACGTCCAACAATGAGCAAGACAATGAATCCGAGGACAGCATGCAGGATGAGGATGCGACTTTCGAAAAGCTGTCGATGCTTCGTTTCCGATACGGATGAAAGCTGTGAATGCACGATAAATAGGGTAGCACTCTTTTCAAGTTTTCTGCTGATTTTCACTGTGAATTTATGACGTCTATCGCACAATAATGTCTTCGCGCGGTTGACCGGTGCCGATGAGCGTGATGGGTACTCGTACGCTTTTCTCGATGAATTCAATGTAGGCACGAGCTTCGTTCGGTAGTTTTGCAAAATCATGAATCCCCAACGTTGATGTTTTCCAGCCTTTCATTGTAATGAATTCTGGTTCGCCATTTTTCTGTATTTTCGTGAGGACGGGAATTGAATCCTCTTCATCGAGGACATCAAGTTTCGTGAGGTTGAGACAAGTGAAGCCATTGATGCAAGAGCTGTAGAGCAGATCAGGAATCGAGAACCAGCCACAACGTCGTGGTCGACCTGTGATTGAGCCGTATTCCCCTCCCCTTTCTCGAAGTCTTGCTCCCCGTTCACTAGAATCTTCTGCAGGAAAGTGTCCAGACCCCACACGGGTGCAGTATGCTTTAGCGATGCCAATGCAGGATGTTAGTTTATTCGGCGCAATCCCCAGCCCCTGGAGGGCTCCAGTCACTGTGGTGTAGCTACTCGTCACGAATGGATAGGTGCCGTAATCAAGATCGAGCAGTGTTGCCTGCGCACCCTCGATGAGTATTTTTTTGTTGTCATGCATGAATTCCTGTAGCACAAGAGGAGTATCCTTTACGATTGTCTGTCCGAGAACTTCAAAGGCTTCCTTGAGGTTACGAAGTTCTGCTTCTATATCTATTGCGATTCCATAGATGTGCTGAATTTCTTGCGCGCGAACTTCTAATTCCTTCCGCAGATTTTCTCCGAGGCGCTCCATTCTTATCCCCGATCGACAGGCCTTGTCTGCGTACGCAGGACCGATCCCCTTTTTAGTTGTTCCGATCCCCTGCTCTCTCCTCTCCTCCTGTACTGCATCAATTTGTTTATGAAAGTCGAAGACGATGTGCGCACCTGCAGAGATGAGGAGTCGAGGAATAAGATCGATCCCCGATGCTTTGAGAGTTGAAAGTTCTTCGAGGAGTGTGGGGAGATGGATGACCATTCCGGATCCTAAGACGACTGGCTTTCCTTCATGCAGACATCCAGCTGGAAGTAAGCGAAAGACGTGTTTCTTCCCTGCGACAACAATTGTGTGGCCAGCATTTGCACCTCCGCACGCACGTGCGATGACATCGAAATGTTCACCGAGAATATCCGTTACTTTTCCCTTCCCTTCGTCTCCCCACTGCGCACCGATGATTGCGGAAACAGATCCAAGTTTCTGAAGGAGTGATTGCATACAGAGAGAGTATCATGACTCTGATGCTCTGCACAGATTTTGGCAGTATTTCGATAGAGTCTTGTCGATGATCGATTCTTGTTCTTTTCGACATTCTAGAATGACCCCAACGCAGTGCGGATTTTTCGTCGCTTCACTGAGGATCGTGGTGATGACATCCATCCCCTCGTCCCCCGCAAAGAGTGCCGAGTGAGGTTCAAACTCTGCGACGGTATGCTCAAGACGTGTTCCCATCGGTATGTATGGTGGGTTTGAGACGATGAGAAATGGCTGTTTTATTGAGCGAATAGCAGATTCTCCACTTTCGTGAACCAAGGTGACCTGCCTGTCGACATGAAATTTGCAAGCATTTTTCTTCGCTACCTTTATGGCTTCGAGTGATGTGTCGACTCCGATGATTCTTGGCTTCACTCCTTCGAGTGCGAGTGTGATAGCGATGCATCCACTTCCTGTGCCGATATCGAGTATGGTTTCAGGTTCCTTTGAAGAGAACATGCGCGCAATTCCGATGATGTCAGTATCGATCACTGCAGATCTGTTCTTTGGTTCTTTTATACATTGTTTGGCGATGTCTATCAGACTTTCCGTCGCAGGGCGTGGGATCAATGTTGCATGTGTGACGATGAACTCTCGTCCGTAGAATTCTCTGATGCCAGTGATGTAGGACATAGGTTCCCCTTTCTTTCTCCTCTCCGAATAGGTGTTGAATGTATGTTCTTGCCCCTCTGTTATTTCGTCGTCTTCGTGTGCCATGATCCATGATCGATTTTTCTCGAGTGCCAACGCCATCAGCATTTCAGCTTCCAATCGAGGAAGAGTGCTTCTGGTGATGAGTTCGTCGATGCGCATGGATGCATGGTACACTCAATATCTCTATGCCTTCTACATCAGTTCTTGGCATTGATTGTCGCTTCGCGAGTACGCACTCGGGTCTAGGGACGTATACGCGTGGGCTGGTTACTGCGTTGATTCAAAAGTCTCCAGAGATTTCCTACGTGCTCTTTGTTCGTACCGCAAATGAGGCGTGGTTGCAGTCATTCCCGCACAAGAATGTACGCATCGTTGTTGCGGATTTCCCTCATTACTCCGTTCGTGAACAGATTCTATTTCCGCGTCTGATTCGTAGGAGTGGATGCACCCTTTTTTTCGCGCCTCAGTTCAATGTTCCTCTGCTTTGTCCAATCCCATTCGTCTGCACGGTGCACGATCTTATTTTGCATCACTTCCCCAACGAAGCTGGCATTATCAAACGTATGGCGTACCGTTTTCTCCTCTGGTGCTCTCTCCGCAGATCTGCACTCGTACTCACTGTCAGCGATGCGACAAGGACGGATCTCCTCTCCTACTATCCTTTTGTCCATAACAACGTATTCACGGTCTACCCAGGGATTGATACCACTCCCCTTCTCGATGTGCAGTCTTCCGTCGCGCACCCCCTTCAAAAGTATCGTCTCACGCTTCACTACTTTCTCTACGTTGGGCATTGCAAGGAGCACAAAAATGTTCCTCTCCTCGTTCAGTCTTTTCTTTCTCTTGGACTTTCGTCCCACCTACTCGTGCTTGTTTGCGATGGTTCAGCATGTGATCCCCTTACTGTGTCTGATTCCGTTCGTCGATTGTCGAAGCTCGATGCCAAGGATCTCAAGTCTCTGTACAGCGGTGCTACGGCAGTACTGACGGCAACTCTCATGGAGGGATTCGGTTTACCTGTGCTCGAGGCGATGATGCATCGCTCTCCTGTCATCGCGTCGGATGTACCTTCGATTCGAGAGATTTCTGGCGGACATGCGATCCTCGTTTCACCGACGGTTTCGTCTTTTCAGAGGGCTCTTCTGCAAGTGATTGATAAGCCCCCGGAGCACACACATCTGGACTCTGCGTCTCTTCATGCAGGCACTTTCACGTGGGATCGGTCGGTAGAACAGGTCCTTCAGCGTCTTCGTCCCCTACTGTAAGCCCCTGTTCTTGCCTTGAGGACGATCAGCCCCTATTTTTTGCCTTGATCAAGGCTTCATCTTCCCCTACACTCTTTCGGCAATTCCCCTTTCTTTCGCTTATGCTCGTCATTCGTCTCCAGAGGACCGGTCGTGAAAATACTCCTACGTACCGTGTTGTAGTGTCCGAAAAGGCACGTTCAGCGAAGAAGGGTTGTCTTGAGAACGTTGGTTTTTACCTTCCTGCAGGAAGTAAGCCACAGCTAGAGCTGAAGAAAGATCGCATCACGCACTGGATCTCAAAGGGTGCGCGACCAAGTGATACCGTTGCTCGAATTCTGAAGCGTTCTGGAATGGATAATATGGAAAAGTTTTTCATCCGTTATTCAAAGAAGAAGTCGAAGAAAGCTCCTCCAGAGGCTCCTGCTACTCCAGCACCTCAGGCAGAAGTTCCTGTCTCCGCTTAGTCTGCGTGACTTTCCCTCACGCTTCACGTACTCTCTTTGCGTATGTCAGATAACACTACATCACTTCCTGGGCACGATTTCATTCAGACAGTTCTTACGATGCTCGTTGAGGACAAGGATCAGCTTGTGGTGCAATCTCGCAAGGATGAACTCGGCATCCTGATTACCGTGAAAGTATCTGATAAGGATATGGGCAAGCTTATTGGCAAAAGTGGTCAGACCATCAAATCGATTCGAACGCTTCTCCGTACGATTGGCGGAACTGCCAATCAGCGCGTAAACTTGAAAGTGATCGAGCCGGGAGCTGTCTCGGCATAATGCTTTTCCCACACCACCTATGCTCCGCGACCTCATCGAAAATGGTTCTGTTCTTCAGATTCTGGCAACTCTCATTGCTTTTGGTTTGGTGATCGCTTCCATCCTTAGTCTTATCTACATCATCTTCGGTGGTATCACCTTTATCCTCTCTGCCGGTAATGAAGAGAAGATCAAAAAGGCGGTGCATACGGTTCGTTACTCCATTATCGGTCTTGTGGTCAGCTTTCTCGCTTTCTTCGCAGTCTCGTGGATAGCAAAAATTCTCGACATCCCCTTCGATCTCTCCTTCACGATGATCATCGATCTTATGAATGAGTTGTTCCAGAGTTTGAAGTAGCAGAACGGTCATTCGACATCTTCTTCTCACGAAGAATTCGTTGAATTGTTGGGAGAACGTCACTCTGAAGCACCCCAAGGACGAATTGTTGAGCGGGGCACCGTATAACTACTTCATGTGCTTGGACAGTTCCTCGTTTTTCAAATGCGCCAGATTTCACCAGTAGTTCTATAGCACGGTGTCGAACATCTTCTCTAAAGCAATCATCTGTGTTGAGTACTTTGGCGCAGACACAGAGTGCAGGCACTACGAATCGGCTAATCGTAGTTTGGTGCCCCCATGCATCTGCAAACAGATGTGAGAATATTGGATTTTCTGCACTTGTATTCTCTGCTGCTGCTCTATTCTGTAGACCTTCGAAAACGAGTCCTAGAGTCGAAAAATATACATTTGGTGCATGGAGGATGGTTTGATCATCGCTCGTAACTTCTAGAGAGTGAGCAATTTCTTCGATTGAAAATATGCTAAGTGTAGTACATGACCTTCGAATTTCTCTTCGAGCCTGATGCGATTCGTCTGTAAGTATAAATGAAAATTTTTGATCGAGCAGAGGTAGACCTTTTTCCGATTCGAAGATTCGCGGGATGCTATAGGTTAGTGGGCTGTGATTATTCATTCTCCTTAAAATGTCTACTACTAGCTGATGTATTGATTCCATATCACTACACAAATGTTCAACTGCTTTGTGAAATGCTAAAGCATTCGTTCTAATGTGTTCTTTTACTTGACCTTCGCTTCTGTCAGGGCTTCTTTGTACATATTCCATCGACGTATGTTGTGTCGGTGGGAGGTTACTCTGATATGCAATCGCTATTTTGTAGAGTTCATCAATTTCTTTGCGATACATTGGTCTTCAGGGAAGTTGAGCGTAGAATGGGATTAGCCGATGAGGAGTTTCTTTCGCTGAGCGACAACTGATCCCATGGCTCCCACCAT
>CAZDQZ010000049.1:0-8464 GCA_964507835.1 uncultured Candidatus Peribacteria bacterium
TGGCGGAGAGGGAGGGATTCGAACCCTCGAGGCCTTTCGGCCTGCCACGTTAGCAGTGTGGTGCCTTCAGCCACTCGGCCACCTCTCCACAGAAGGGACTATAGCAGATTCCCTCCGCTACGGAACAGAGTGAATTCTTAATTTATCATTCTGCTCTATGACTCCCTCCGCTCTCCGACATCGTTTGCAACAGCAGGGTCACCTTGTAGTTTGTCGATCCCGAAGACTGTACGCACGGGCAAGTCCTTTCCGCTCAACTCGAACGTTTGTACGATAATATCGAGAATCTCCTTGGAAACGAGGATGCACCCCATACTCTTGTAGCGTTCTGTGTCTGTCAGCATTGCACTGATACTACGGTGTGAATGGATGCCGTACGGAGTATGCACATTGTCAGTGAAGAGTCGGAGGAATGTCCCTTCGGGACCAAAGGTAATCCGGTCTCCCTTCGTCTGCTTTTCCCGAGCCGCCCATACTCTCTCTGGCGTTCTAGCATCGTATGTTCGACCAATGTAACGCACGACTCGCTTTTGACCTGTTGCGATGCGGAAGGAGATGTACTCACCATTATCATGGAGTAGGTACCCGATATTCTCTTTCGTGTCAGCAATCAATCTATCGCCCCTCTTCGGTGTCCAGTCTACGAGTGATAGTGAGTCCCCAGGCATGATGGACTCTGCACAGACAGTCTGTGCCCCCATGGAGAGCACCAGGGACACGAAAATGAGGAGACCGATACGGATGGGGTAGGTCAGCAAAGTGTGCTATTATAGTACTTTAGCTACTTCTGTCAACTATTCTTCACTCTTTGGCTGTATTGAGCCAAGATTTCGTACGATACACTGAGGTCATGCGCCTCGGTATCATCAGCTACGACTTCGACCCACCGATTGGCGGACTTGGCATTGTTGCGAAGCAGTATGTACAGGAACTGAGGCGTCTACACCCCTCTGACGCCTTCGTCAGCATCTCACCATCGTCAAAAGCAACGGAGCGTGTCTCATGGCTTGTATCTTCACGACATTCGAGGTCTGGTGGTTGTCCACTATTCTCACTCTTTCTACTCTTCCTACTCCCAAGTCTTATCCGTCGTCACTCTCTTGATCTCCTGCATGTTCACGCGGGATCCGGTGGCGTTTTTCTTCTACGCAAACCAAGCGTTCCTCTTGTCGTCACTGCTCACCACACGTACAGGCAGGAAGTCGATCTCGTCTTCAGGCGCCATCCGCTACGTCGTGCGTGGAAGTTTCTGATGTCCCTTCTGGAGAAGAGAACGTACCGAATCGCTGATGCCATTACTTGTGTGTCGAAGGATACTGCCGACGCACTCGTGTGCGACTACGGCGTCGATCCGTCCACGATCACCGTGATTGAGAATGGAGTAGCGGACCAATACTTCAGCCAACCGACGCTCACTCGCGATGCGTGTCGCATCCTCTTCGTCGGGCGTTTGGAGGACCGAAAAGGGATCTGGGTTCTCCTGGACGCTTTCCGTACTGTCTTGGCTCAGGTGCCGGAATCACGGCTGGAGCTCATTGGTCGTAATCTCATCGGTCCATCACTCCTACAGTACATTCGTTCTCACGATCTGAGCTCTGCGGTTGATCTGCGTGGTTACATCGACGAAAAAGAACGGGTCCACTCGATGTCGACTGCGACCATCGTTGTGATTCCTTCACTGCTCGAGGGCTTTGGACTCATTTGTGCAGAAGCTATGGCACTCGCATGCCCCATCGTCTGTTCTTCAGCTCCAGGACTACGCTCCCTTATTCAACACGACGTGACAGGCGTGATCGTCGATCCGTGTGATTCTCAGCATCTATCCGATGCTCTATTGCGACTTCTCCGTGACTCCACCCTGCAACGCACTCTTGCTTCATCAGCTCAGGTATCCGCAGTCTCTCGTTTTCGTTGGTCAAGGGCAGGGGAGTCCCTTGAGAGAACTCTGAATGCACAATTAAAGAACAAATAATGTGTACAAGAATTGAACTTTTCCCCTCTGTATAGATAAATAGTTTGTGTAGAGACAGTCACATCAGTACAGTTTTAGTATGCACCATGCGTCTGTCTTACTCGCAGAGACTCTCGATCTCCTCGCACCAAAGAAGGGTGAGTCAGTACTCGACTGCACGCTTGGTCTGGGAGGACATAGCGAGAAGCTCCTATCGGCAATCGGCAGTACTGGATTTCTTGTTGGACTCGATGCCGATCGTACGAATCTGAAGCACGCACGCGACCGACTTGGTCAGCCTGAGAATGCGCTTTTTCTCCACACGAATTTTTCGACACTGCCCGACTGTTTGTCCGAGGATCATCAGACCTTTGACTGCATCCTCGCGGATCTGGGCCTGAGCTCACCGCACATCGATGATGCGTCCCGTGGCTTCACATTTCGCACGGACGCCCCCCTCGATATGCGCTACGACCGTGAACGCGGGCTCATGGCTTCTCATTACATCCAGTCCATCGATCAGAAGAAGCTTTTCACGATCTTGAAGGAGTACGGTGAGCTTCCCCGCGTCCCAGCACTCCTGCGCGCGATCCTCGCCCGCAGGTCCTCTACGCGCATACGCACGAGCTTCGATCTCGTGGAGGTAGCGAAGGATGTGTACCGGCACGATGCGAAGAAGTTCCTTCCGCAGATCTTTCAGGCGATTCGCATCGCGGTGAATGATGAAATCGCGTCCCTAGAACATTTTTTGCTCGTCGCCCCCACACTCCTCTCGCCGGGAGGCCGTCTCGTCATCATTAGCTATCACTCCCTGGAGGATCGACCGGTGAAAGAGGCATTCCGTGCGCTGACGAAAGATACGACTGATCCGTTGACGGGAGCAGTGGTATCAGCGTCCACCTACGCACTCCTGACGAAGAAACCAGTGAAGCCAACCGACGAGGAGGTGCGTCGAAATCCTCGTGCGAGATCAGCGATACTCCGTGCAATCATCAAGAAAAAAGTGTAGTATTCTCTTCGCACCACATGATGTTCGCATTCCTGAAACTCCCATCGCCTGCCTCAGCCGACACGACTCCGCGTCGTCATTCTCTCGGGCGCATGATGGATAGTTCGACGATGCTCCTCCTCGTGGCGATTGCCACGCTCATCATCGTTCTCGCTCTCCTCATCCTTTTTCACCATAATCTCAATGCAACGAAGGGATATACGTTGCGTTCACTAGAGTTCGTACGGACTGAGCTCATGAATGAACAAGAGGTTTTGAACATGGATCTGGCGAAATCTCAGGCGTTAGAGTCGATCGTCACCGATCCTCAAATCACCGCGATGTTGAAACCTGTGAAGTTCAAGTATGTCCGTGGTGATCTACCTCTTGCGAAGGGAATAGCGGACAGACTTTTGATGGCTCCGACGAATTAACTGTAAAAAAAGCCTCAACATTTCTGTCGAGGCTGGTTTCACTGAAAATAATTATTCGAGTGTGCGGATTTGAATGGTCATCACAGGAATGCCGGAACTTCTCATGTCGGACACGAGGACGATTCTCTGACCTTTCTTGAGCTGTTTCGATTTCAGAAGTGAAGCGATGGATTCTTTCACTGTCTTCTCTGGATCACTGTGGAACGTGACGGCGTGTGGGATCACACCCCAGACAAGCATCATCTTGCGTTGAACAGATTCCGTTCCGCAGAACGCATGGATAGGAACGAGGGCTCTGCAGTTACTGACGGCGCGTGCAGTCTTGCCCGATTTGCTGATGACGACGATCGCGTCAGCTTCAAGCTTCGTCGCGAGTATGCTGGCGGCGATGGCCTGCTCGCTCCTGGGCATGTCCTGATCGATTTTCTTCGGACCACTGTGGAGCGCGAGGACGTTGCTGATCGCTGGGACATTCTTTTCATTCTTTGTGAGAACGCGAATCATCGCATCGATAGCCTTGAAGGGATAGAGACCAGTCGTCGTCTCACCGGAGAGCATGGTGCTGTCTGCCTGACTGCGTGCAGCGTACGCGATGTCTGTGACTTCTGCTCGTGTCGGCATGGGGCTCATGATCATGCTTTCAAGCATGTGCGTGGCGACGATGACGGGCTTACCAACAGCGCGACACTTCTCGACAAGTTCATCCTGGATCATCGGTACATCTTCGAAGGGGACTTCTGCTCCTAGGTCTCCGCGGGCAACCATGATGCCGTCGGCGGAGGCGACGATCTCATCGATGTTGTCGACAGCTTCCGGAGTCTCGATCTTCGCGATGATTTCGGCGTCGCTCTTGTGCTTCTCTAGGTATGCCTTGAGCATGCGGATGTCTTTGCCAGTGCGGACGAATGATGTCGCGATGAAATCGACTCCTTTCTTCACACCGAAGGCGATGTCAGCCCAGTCTTTGTCGGTGAACGAGGGCAAGCTGATGTGTGCTCCGGGGAGATTCACGTGACGCCGTGAGCCAATCTTGCCATCTTCCTTTGACTTACCGATGACGACACCATTCTTCTCGATCTTCACGACAGTGAACTCGATCGATCCGTTGTCGATGAGAATGCAACGAGCGTTGCGTACGTCTTCTGCAAAAGAAGGGTAGTCAACCTTCACCGTCGTCATGGTCTCCTTGCCTGTCGGCTTTGATGTGAAGGCGACGAGGTCCCCCTTCTTGACGATGATCGGCTTCTCTACATCACCCGTGCGGACTTCAGGACCCTTCGTGTCGAGCATGACCGCCATGCTGTACCCGCGCTTGTTCACTGTTTTCACATTGTCGATCGTCTGACCGTGGACAGCGTAATCACCGTGAGAGAAGTTGAGACGGCAGACGGAGATTCCCATCTTTGCAATTTTCTCGAGATTTTCGACGGAGCAAGTCGCAGGACCAATAGTGGTAACGATTTTTGTGAAACGCATGATAGATAGATGAAAAGAATAAATTCTGCGCTAGTGTACAGGAAGAATCGTAGCTGTGAAGTGAGGATTACTGCCCGCTATTCTGTGACGGTGGGATGGCAAGTGAGTTCACTTTCTTGCAGTTGACACACGATAGTTCCCAGATCGGCAGGATGCTACGATATTCAAACTCTTTGTCACCAATGAACTCGTAGTATGAAAGGGGACGGTAATATTGGTAGCCGGCAAAGATGAGAATGCTCAGGATGGTGAGGATGACAGTTTTGCGACTGGCTGTAAGAACGAGTGATCCGATGCGCTCAATACTCATGAAACTGAGGCCAAAGAGGATGTAGCTGAAGAGAAGTGGGAGGAAATAGTGGTAGAGGTACATCACACGCGAGAGCTGGAGTATCGCGACCATGTATCCAACATAGAGACAGAGCATGACGATCATGAGCGAACGATTCTTCATTTTCTTCTGCTGTTCCGTGAGGAACGAGGAAACCACAAGAATGATAGAGAGAAGAACGCCCAGGAGCCCGAGCCCCCACGAGACAGGGTTAGGCACGAGATAGAGGTAGCGTGTCTTGTAGTCCTTTATGTTCTCCCAATGGTCCTGTTTCTCCCAACGGTAGTTGATCGTACGACCACCCAGGGGCCAGAAGTACGCGGGGCTACCATTCTCCTCTGATTTACAGAGATCGAGACGAGGAACGCCTTTACTGTAGTAACTGACGTAGTTGATGGAATCATGGAGCATCACAGGGAAGGATGATAAGAGCGTATTCTTGTGTTCAGCGAGTATTTTCTTGTAGGCGGGTGATGCCTGGAAGTATCCGTTATCCGGTAGCTCGGGAACGATCCTGGATCCCAGCGCGAAGTGCGTCTGCCAGACACCTGCATATCCGATGAGGAAACCAACAAGCGATGCGACGACGAGGAGAACAATCTTCTTCCAGTGCGGGAAGAGGAGGATGCATGCGATGGGGAAGAGAAGAACCAAAATAAGACCGACGAGCTTCGTCGTAAATGCGAGAGCGAAGGACAGTCCGAAAAAGAACGAGAGTGTCACGTGTCTGTAGATATCGTCGGATGCCTTCACGACATGGAAGAAGAAGAGCAGGGTCAGCATCCCGAAGAACGTGAGTGGCGTGTCGACCATCGCGCCTCGACTGTGAACAATAAGTGCGTTGTCGAATATATAAAGGAAGGAGAGGAGAGCGGAAACGGCGGGATTTCCTGTGATTGCTAAAAAGATGAGGAAGATGATGACAGAGGTTAGCCACCCCATGAGTGCAGGAAAGAGTCTGTAGCCAGTGAAGCTCGTATGCTGGACCGTCGATGTCCCTGGGATCGTCGTATCGAAGTCTCTGGCATACTCAGTATTGATGAACTGATCTGTCTTCTGATTGCTGTGCGTCAACTTTTCGCCAAGTGCGATGAGGAGCTTGCCGAGTGGCGGATGTTGCTCCATGAAGTACACGCCGTGCAGATATTTCTGAGCAGCGGAGATATGATACGGCTCATCCCAGAACGGCTGAGAGGGAACGTTGTACCTATAGAAATAGGTAAAGAATGAAGTGGCAACGACGAAGAGAAAATAAAGGAAGAAGCTCATCTTCGTCACTGTCACAGTTGTGGAACTTTTAGGAGTGGGCATACGAATGCCAATTGTAGGGATCGAGACCAGATTGTCGAGTTGCACTCATCGACCATTCAGTATGCTACGAGCGCAAGGTCATAATGCGTATTTCACACAACTATTCATACTTCGCAATCCATCATCGCGTCTGATGTTTGTCGAAAGCGAGATATGAACCGTAGTATACGAATATTCATGTCGTATCGTTCGCCACTACTCCGTCTCGGTGTCGGCTTCCTCCTCGGCCTTACCTTATCTGTCGTTTTTCTTCAGATGGGTCCGGCGTTTTTTGGGTCGAATGTGAAGGGAATGTTGGAGTCAGATTGTATCTTACCAAATGCATGTGGAAGCGGACCTCAAACGAATGGTTGTCAGTACTCATTCCAAACATGTCAGTATGACCCATTTGGCAATGATCCGTTTTCCGATGGGGGTACTTGCAGTTGTTCTATCGTAAATAATTGTTCTGCGCCAGGTGCATGCGGTGCTGGATGCAATAGTTGGCAGACATGTTCTCTCAATATTTCTGATGGTTCATGTGGGTGTGTTGGTGGACCTGCCCCTTCTTGCGGTGGCACATATCCCACGTGCGATGGATCTTGTCCTTCTGGTAGCGAATGTGACCGTAATAATCGGAACGGTGGTCCAGGCACTAGTTGCGTTTGCTACGAAATTCTTCCTTGTTCTTCTACATTGGCACCAGAATGTGGTGGCACTTGTACAGGCAGTCAGGAGTGTCGACCAAATCAGAACGACATTTGTACATGCCAGACCCCTCTGCAAACCAGTAGTTCATCTACATCTTTCAGTACGAGTTCATCTGTGGGTAACTGCTTCGGCTGTGCAGGGATCATGTGCCCATCGCCGACAGGAGGTGGTATATCTGGCGGAACCTCAGGTGGTACATCAGGAGGTACTTCTGGGGGAACATCGGGGGGTACGGCAGGAGACGGTGGAGGAACAGCAGGAACAAGTGGTGGTACCTCCGGCGGTACCGCTGGAGATGGAGGTGGCACGAGTGGAACAACAGGAGGAGACACAGGTGGAACGGGGGGCGGTTCATCTGCAGGAAATACAAGCTCTGTTGGTACCTCAACATCAACACAGTCCTCGCGGTTAGGAGGCTCATCGGTCTCTACTCAGTCGAAGTCTTCTACGCGGAATTCTAGTGTGTCTACTGCACAGTCAACGAGTATGACTTCCTCTACTGCTGTTTCCGCATCAGCCTCTCAACCTCGTTCATCCACGCCTTCTTCGTCTATGACGCAAAGTACTTCCACTTCTCGATCAACGACCAATTCAACTCCCACATCCAAGTCGTCCTCCACCTCCAGCATCACCTCTTGTCAGGCAGACGCAGACTGCGGACCAGATACGCTTCCAAATGGAGTCTCAACACGAACGTGTCGCCCTAGTTTTTATGACCCGTATCAATGTATTTTGAATTGTGGCTCACTACCGGCATCGGAGCAGTTCGCATGTAATACGCAGTGTGAGGATAGCGGGCTCGCAATCTTCCGTTGTGGTTACAAAATTATCAAGCATCCTTGTGTGTCGAATGCATGTCAGTCTGTTGAAGATTTCTTTTCCTGCGAAGAGTCAGCATGTCGCTCTGTAGGCTCTTCATCTTCGAATACTACTACAAGTTCATCTCAGTCTACTTCTGTCACCACTTCTCAATCATCCATTCGTTCATCCTCGGTCACACATAGTTCGGTGATTCGTTCATCGACCTCTTCAAATCCAAGTTGTTCTGCTTACTATGATACGAATGGTAACCTTGTTTCTTGTGCTGGCTCTTGTGGTTCGCCATTAGCAACCTGCCAACTTGGTACGGTCACCATTCCTGGTCAGAGTCCAACGCCTATTTGTGGGTGCTTCATAAATCCCTCTTCTTCAAGCTCTCGTTCAAGTGTCGCTTCATCAGTTCGATCATCCATTCGTTCAAGTAGTTCTTTCCCATCATCTCCACGATCATCGACTCCTTCAAG
>CAZDQZ010000050.1:0-5734 GCA_964507835.1 uncultured Candidatus Peribacteria bacterium
ATTGTGGGGACGGGAACGGTGATTGCGAACGGATCGTTCAGTGTGACAGTCGATACGCTGAGTGATCAGACGTATGGAATGAAGGTGAGGATTCGAGATAGGGCTTTGAATGAAGGAAGTGTGAGTAGCTTGAGGACGTTCACGGTCGATACTTCGAGCCCAAGTGCAGGGACGATCACGAGTCCAACGCAGAATAGCTTCACGTCAGATAACACGCCGACGGTGACAGGATCGAGCATTGCGTCTGAGTCAGGTTCGACGGTGCAGGTGATGTCGGGATCGACGATTGTGGGGACGGGAACGGTGATTGCGAACGGATCGTTCAGTGTGACAGTTGATACGCTGAGTGATCAGACGTATGGAATGAAGGTGAGGATTCGAGATAGGGCTTTGAATGAAGGAAGTGTGAGTAGCTTGAGGACGTTCACGGTCCAGAGAACGGGCATCATCAATGGACGAGTTTGGAGTGATACCGATGGTGATGGAATACTCGACGCTGGAGAATCAAGTAACTTCTCTGGCATAACGATCAACCTTACCGGAACGACATCGACTGGAGGTAGCGTCTCGAGATCGAGCGCAACAAATAGTGCGGGAAATTATGCATTCAGCGGAACACTCGTCAGTGATAGCTCAGGCTATCTCACTGCCGTTGTAACAGCGACACTTCCTGCAGGAATCATCCGCACTCGCGGACATTCCTCCGGTAATCTCGTCGTTTCGGCAGGTAGTATCATTACCGTCAACTTCGGCTACACAGAGCCAAGTACGCTCACAGGATCGATCTATGTCGATACTGATGAAGACGGCGTCAAAGATAGCGGAGAAACAACGATATTCTCTGGCGCAACTCTCACCATCAGTGGAACGACTGCGACTGGTGGCACTCTCAGCCGTACAACGCGCTCGACGGCAAGTGGAACATACTCCTTCGCTGAGCTCCCTCCAGGGAGTGGCCCCTACATCATCGCAGCCACAGCACCCACAGGCTACACGACGACATCGACAAATAGTCGTAGCGTCAGCATCACGAGTGGAGGAAGTCACCCCACAGAAAACTTCGGATACACAGCCGAGTCGTCCTCCGGTAGCGGAGACAGTGGATCATCAGGAGGCTCAGGTGGTAGTGACACATCAAGTGGAAACTCGACGCGTGGAGGAAATCGACGCAAATCTGACGGAGCATCTGGCAATGTTGCCATAACAATCCCTATCACCATCGCAGATGGTAGCAATGCAAACGTCACAGAAACTCCGAGCGTTATTCCTGCACGACGCATACGCATACCAAAAGTTGCCATCGAGACTCCAGAAAAAGATACAGTCACCACTCCCGAGAGCAATCCGACAAACAACAGTCTCCACACATTAACGATCGCTGGTGCTGTTGGCATGGAACCAACGAGGTCTATTCATCTCGGTGGCGCACTCTCCTCTCATGAGATGTTCCCGTTCACTGCGATTGCCCCGACTCCAAGCACTGACATCACGCTCAGTGGCAGAATGGATAGAGACGTAGCCCAAGCGATAGCAGAAACTCCCGGACGATCGACGCTGATGTCGACACTATCACAGGCGACGACCGCTGTTGACCTTATCACTCGCACGATGACAGACGCTGTGCAGAGTAACTCTGTGACCTCCACTCAACTCATCGGTGGAGGCATCGCTGATGCACTCTCTCTCATCCACTCAAAATCAGAAGAGGCACGCAATGTGACTGCGGATAGCGCACGCATTGCGACGAAACACATGGATGTCGCCATCACACGAGGGGCACGTACAGTCGCAAGTCTCATACCGACAAAAAAAGGTGTCTTGAAACCACTACAAACAATGATCGCATTCATGGAACGCGGTCGTGAAGACGCTACGAACACACTGCACGACGGGCAAAAAATCATTGCGCACATCGGTCAAAATGTAGGACGTAACATCGCATCAATGGGTGACATCGCGCGTCGTGAGTCGGATCTGACCCTCGCTTTCATCCGATCGAAATCAGAAGAAATACGCAATGTGACTGCGGATAGCGCACGCATTGCATCAGATCACGTGTCGCGCACAATCACGCGCGGTTCGAATGCGGTCGCAGAACTCATCCCAACGACGGTCACTGCTCTGACGCCTGTTCGAGGGCTCATCGCATCGCTGAAGCGTGGTCGCATGCACACCGCCGACACGCTGAGGAGGACGCAGACAATCATTGCGCAGACCGTGACGCAGAGCGCAACCGACGTGGCATCGTTGGCTGCACTCACGGGGTCTCAGACGGATCAAATGCTCTCGCTCGTCCGTATGCGTTCGGAGGAAGCACGTGATACGTCAAGCAAGCGAGTGGAGATGGCCATGCAGAATGCACACGATGCACTCTCACTCTCCACGGACACCATCATCTCCTTGATCGATCAGGGTCAATCAACAACACAGGATCTCATCACGACAACGATGATCGCAGTCGACAGCGTGACTACACTTGCCGATAGAGAGATTACAGACGTGAGTAGCGTCGCTCTGCAGACGCTCGGTGATACGGCGACACTCATCGGCCAGATATCGAATGCTGTCGTACTCACGACGATGCATGAGATCGCATCGCTGGGTGCACATGGAACTACCATCGCGAATAGGGGCATCGATGGGCTGGTATCTTTCCTCCCAACGAAACAAGGTCTGCAATCATTCTTCACTCAGAATGGTCAACAACACGCATCTGCTCCTGTCCTTCCACCACAGAAACAATACCGCACGCACATCACAGCAGAAAAAGATCATCTCATCATCGCCACACTCCATATGAGCATCTTCGACTCTCTCGGTCTCCCGCTGAGCAAGACTCCCGTCGTCCTCTTCTCTGATCCCAAGATCGCCGTCACCGACGAAGAAGGCACTGCGACATTCCATGATGTTCCTGTGGGCAAGCACACACTGGAAGTCCACGTGACAGGCAAAGAAGTCGAATCGAGGAGCATCGTCATCGAGCCTCCGTCAGGGATCACGGCGGAAGAACAGAAACAAGTCAATGTTGTGCTACCCGTCATCCAGGTGATGGTGAGTGGTCCAACACACGGAGCCGCTCCAGCATCGACGAATGCGATGTACCTCTGGATCATCATTGGCTTACTCGCGACGAGCAACGTCGGATGGATGACGGCACTCTGGTACCGACGCAGAAAGAGACGCGCTTCGTAAAAAAAATATCCTCGTGGCTATCCCTACTCACAAACAGGCTTTCCTGCTTCCCACACGCGTGTCAGCGTCGCCATCCTCGCCTCAAGAGAACATGTCTTCTTGCCCTCCATCCATGAGAGAGACAACGTACCAGACGTGAGTAACGCGACGTGGAGAGACGATGTCCCAGATCGAGCAAAAGCGACGAGCGTGCCTTTGGCATTCTCGATGCTATATCCCTTCTTCGTCTGACGAACGCTGAGAACGGTCTTACCACTTGCCGTCAAAGCGATGAACTGACGAACGGACGCACTCAGGACAAGACCCTGCTCTCGCCCCGGAACATACTCCGGTTGATCGCGCGTATCGAGGAACAGCACATCCTGTACACCATCACTATCAAGATCCCGTCGGAGCGCGAGGATGGCGACTGGACTCTGCAATATTTTCTGCGCTTTGTCTTGGAGAATGTGATCAACTGCCTCGGCATCAGCCTGCGCACGACGCTTCTCTGTGTCGCGCTTCTCCCACTCGGTATAGGAGTCGTGATACTCCTTCACATCTCGATCAGTCATTCCGATGAAGAACTGTGTAGAACCACTCGCTGTCACCTGCTTCTCCCCTTCCCCTCGTGAGGCAAGTACCTGGAACAGAAACGGAGCAGAATCCCAATTCTTCTTGGAAGAGAGAGAGAAACGCGCAACCGTCGCTCCTGACTTCGTCACAATTTCCGTACGCCCAAGAGGCATCCTGCGATCATCGGGAGAAAACCATGTCGCCTGCACATTCGTACCGTTCTGCACATCGGCAAAAGCGACCACACCGACGAGATTGTGATCCGTCGCCTTGAACCTCGTTTGGAAGTGTAGAGCATTGATTGGACTCATGAGCGACCCTGTTGCCACGCCGATGAAGCGGATCACTGGTTTCTTCTCTTTGCTTGCGCAACCACTCATCAAAGAAACGACGCCAACAACCATGAGGACAATCCCGATCTTTTTCATGGAAAATACTGTAGCAGTCTGCAGTAACAGACAAAAGATGATAGACCGAAGAATGAGATGATCTGCAAGCCATGCTACTCCGCCACAACGACGACACCCAGATGCTCCGGCTTCTGATGATTGTGGTAGCCGAAGACACCGACCGTCGTAAATGTGAACGTGTAGATACCGTTCTTCGCTTTACTCACTTTACTGTCGAGGGACGGATAGTCACTGTGACTCGGGTGTGGATTACTCGCGACCCACATAGAGAAATCCGTATCGTTACGGAAATCGATCGTATCACCCTTGCGGATGGTAATGAGCGAGGGCTGGAAACCAGTCAACGTATACCGAACTGTGTGCGTGGCTCGCGCAATACTTGAGGAAAATGAGTACGATGAGGATGATGAGGATGAACTCATGAGACACTGCGCCATCAACCATCCACAGCGACCATCGGGGAGTTTGCCACACGTCGGTCCAACGTAGCGACCATCAGGACACTGATACGCAATCGCAGGCATGGCACCACAGTCCGTTTGTCGGCAGACAGACGAAGAACTACTGCGCGATGAACTCCTACTTGCTGATGAGCTCACGCCACACTGTTTGATCAGCCAACCACAGCGCAGATCTGGCAGACGCTCACATGCCGGCCCTGCGATCGATCCATCAGGACACTGCCAATTGGGTGTCATGGGTGCCGGACCACAATCTGCAACGGAACATGGACCGCTCGCGAGCGATGACGACGATCGTGAGGACCAACTACTCCAAGAATACGACGACGAATATCCATTACCGACACCTGGGTATTTCGCACGAGAACGCATCGTCATGCGCACGGCTTCCGCTCGATTGATGCGCTCCGATGGGCGAAAAGTCCCCGTCGCTCTGCCATTCGCATCGGTATCACCCGTGATGATGTTATCCCGCGCGAGTGCAGAAATCTGTTCGGCGTACGGATCACGTGCAATATCGGTCAGTGCAGAAGAAATGGATGATGGCGAAACTCTGAAGGCATCGGCGAGAATGGATGCTACCTCTGAACGAAGTGCCGGACGATCGAGATTGATGTATCCGTTCTGCGTAAAAAAGAAATGATTACTGATCGCAATCGAAAGGTACCCCGCTGCCCAGTGGCCGTAGCCCTGCCCGCGACTGATATCGTACCCTGCACTTTCGAGAGCCATCTTGAGTGCCTCGGCGACAGTCACAGGATTCTCGGGACCAAACTTGCCCGTAAGCCTTCCATACGCATCCTTGTATCCACTCACGATGCCGGCAGTCTGCGCAGAGTTCACGTCAGCATAGAACCATGCGGTGGAAGGCACATCAGAGAACACAGGTCCGATATCGATTGCAAATGCGGAATGGACTAATGCCACGAGTATGGAAGCAATGACGATGAAATGCGATCGCCGGAAAAGTGTGTGAAGAAGAGACATGGAAAGGAGTGTACTCCTGTCTTTTATGAACCTGCACGAAAAGTGAATAATTGAAATTATTACGAAATAACGTATAATGCTAATAATGGATAAACACCATCTCTCAGCATTCAATCCCGATAACGTACG
>CAZDQZ010000050.1:5834-8398 GCA_964507835.1 uncultured Candidatus Peribacteria bacterium
CAGATCACCGACATGATCACAAGGATGCCCGAGGGAAAGAAGATCATGTTACTCTCACCGCAAGTCATTGGTCGCAAAGGCGCACATCAGAAGATCCTCGACACGATCAAGCGTGAAGGCTTCGTCCGCATGCGCATCGATGGGCAAATCGTGACAACGGATGAAGAACCGAATCTCGATCCCAAGAAGAGCCATGACATCGAGATCGTGGTGGATCGCATGGTCGTGCGTGACTTCGACCCAATCACAGAGACACTCAGTGATGGTACGAAAGTCGAACAACCGAACCCCAACCGCGTCCGCCTCGCCGATAGCGTGGAGCTGTGTCTGAAGAAGGGTGACGGCATGATCTACGTCCTCGATGCCGACACCGGTGACCTCACGAAATACTCCGACCGCTTCGTGAACCCTGACTACCCCGAGATGAGCATCCCTGAGATCGAACCCAGGAGCTTCTCGTTTAACTCCCCGCACGGGGCGTGTGAACACTGTCACGGCATCGGCTCCATTCTGCAGATCGATCAGAAGAGCATCATCCCCAACACGACACTCACAGTAAACGAAGGTGCGATCCACCCGTGGGCGACATCGGCTGGCAGAATGGGCTTCATGTTGCAGGCTCTCACCGCACTTAGTAAAAAGCTCAAGTTTTCCCTCGATACTCCGTGGGAAGAACTCGATGCAGAATCACAGAAAATCGTCCTCTACGGACACCCCGAGAAAGTCGATGTAGACTTCAGTAGTGAAAAGTTCGACGGTCACTACCAAACGACGTACGAAGGCGTGATCCCGAACCTCGAGCGCCGACACAAGGAAACCGACAGTGCGTACACTCGGTCACAGATCGAGGCGTACATGTTCGAGCTCCCCTGCCCGGAGTGTGGAGGCAAGCGCCTTCGCAAAGAAATCCTGGGCGTCACCGTCGGCAAGAAAAATATCGTCGAAGCAACGGGCTTCAGTGTGACAGCGGCGAGAATGTTCTTCGAGGGATTGGTACCACAAAAAGTGGAAAGTGCGGAAGTGCGGAAGTTGAAAGTAGAAGATATTCAAAATTCAACGTCGAAGAATGAAGAGAAAAAATTACTTTCAACTTTCAACTTTCAACTTTCAGCATATGAGTACACCATCGTCCGCAAAGTGATTACTGAAATCGTCGCCAGACTCAGCTTCCTCGAGAACGTCGGGCTCAAGTACCTGACACTCGATCGTAGTGCAGCCACACTCTCGGGTGGCGAAGCTCAGCGCATTCGTCTTGCCACACAGATCGGCTCTGCACTCCAGGGTGTCGTCTACGTGCTCGATGAACCGAGCATTGGGCTCCACCAACGCGACAACACCAAGCTCATCAAAACGATGACGAATCTTCGCGACATCGGCAATACGGTGATCGTCGTGGAGCATGACCAAGAGACGATCGAATCTGCCGACTGGTTGCTCGAAATCGGCCCAGGTGCTGGTAAGCATGGTGGACAAGTGATCGCACAAGGCAAGCCACAGACGCTCATCGATAATCCTACATCGATCACGGGGCAATACTTATCAGGGAAGCAAAAAATTGAGTACCCAAAGAAACGACGAGCAGGCAACGGCAAGTTCGTCGAAATTTTTGGAGCAACACATCACAATTTGAAGAACGTCGATGTTCGCTTGCCTCTCGGGTGTTTCATCGGCATTACGGGCGTGTCTGGCTCCGGTAAATCCAGTCTCATTCACGGTATCCTCGCTCCCGAGCTCCAGCGCCTCCTGAATAAAGCACACAGCAAAGGGCAGAACTTCAAGGAAATCCGTGGCATCGGTCACCTCGACAAAGCCATCGTCATCGACCAGTCCCCGATCGGCCGGACACCTCGCAGTAACCCTGCGACGTACACGGGCATCTTCACGGAAATTCGTGATGTCTTCTCATCGACTCCTGAAGCCAAAATCAGAGGCTACAAGCCTGGGCGGTTCTCCTTCAACGTCAGTGGTGGACGCTGTGAGGATTGTGAGGGTGATGGCATGAAGCGCATCGAAATGCACTTCCTCCCGGACGTCTACGTGCAGTGCGAAACGTGCCGAGGGAAGAGATACAACAGAGAAACACTCGAAGTGACATACAAAGGAAAGACGATCGCCGAAGCTCTGGATATGACGATCAGTGAAGGTTTGGACTTCTTCTCCGCGTTCCCCACGATCAAGAATAAGCTCCAGACGCTGAGCGATGTCGGGCTCGGATACATTCACTTGGGTCAGAGTGCGACGACTCTCTCCGGTGGAGAGGCACAACGCATCAAGCTCGCCACCGAGCTCACGAAGCGTGCGACAGGCAAGACGTTCTATATCTTGGATGAACCCACGACGGGTCTACACTTCGAGGACATCAAGCGCCTTCTGGATGTTCTGCAGAGACTCGTGGAGAAGGGCAACACCGTCCTCGTCATCGAACACAACCTGGATGTCGTGAAGTGTGTGGACTATGTCTTAGACATCGGTCCGGATGGTGGCGATGAAGGTGGACGCGTAGTCGGCATCGGTACACCGGAACAGATCGCCAAGGTGAAAGAGAGTTATACGGGGGAGTATCT
>CAZDQZ010000051.1:0-1376 GCA_964507835.1 uncultured Candidatus Peribacteria bacterium
TATGTCCAAGCGTCCCACCCCCAAAAAACGGCTTAGTAAAGATCGAGGTCGTCGTAGGCACTCTGTGTACATCGGCAAAGAAGTCGTCCGTCTCCGTGGACTCTCTGCATCTCCGTACTCTGGTCCTGCCAAAAAGAAGAGCAAGAGTGGCAAGGCTCTCAAGAAGATTACGAAGATCAAAGCCTAGGGAAGTACGAAAGTGCGGAAGTTTCAATAAGTTATAAAGTACACTCACTTACGCACTTGTTTACTTTTCAACTTACGCACTTATCCTCCATGCCTTCCCGTCGTCGCCAAGCCAGAGTCAGTGCCATGCAGACGCTCTTTGAGCTTCAGAGTCGGACGGTTGATCCAGAGGAATCTCTTGCGATGAACATGCAGGAGCTCGGTGGGAGTGACGCAGTGGATACGACGTACGCATGTGCGCTTGTTCTCGGTGTGACGCGCGAGATGTCGGCGATCAAGGATGCGCTCTCCAAGCATGCGCCGGAGTGGCCGATTGATCGTATGGATACGCTGACGCGATCGATTCTCCTCATCGGTGCGTACGAAATTTTGTTTGCGAATGATGCCCCGCCCGCCGTCGTCATGAACGAGGCGATCGAAATCGCGAAGGAGTACGGACCAGCCGAGAGCCCCAAGTTCGTCAATGGCGTTCTGAATGCCATCGCACATCGAAAATAATGATCATACCGTTATATTGTCCTATGGTTCGCAAGCGATAACGCATGTTTGATGCGTGCGAACACTATGACAATATAGCACTATAGCCTTACTCCTATGTCGAACCCCACCTCCCTCACCGGTCTCGAGCAGAAAATCGGCATGCGTTTCCGGAATAAGGATCTGCTGTATCAGGCGCTCACACATCGCTCTGCCATTCACGAGCGAGCGAAGCGAGGGCACAATGAGAGACTCGAGTTCCTCGGGGATGCGGTGCTCCAGCTCGTGACGACGGAGTATCTCTACCAGCTCACAGACCGTCCGGAAGGAGAATTGACGAGTTGGCGTTCTGCCCTTGTCCAAGGCAATCACCTGTGTGAGATCGCGCGTGAGCTCAAGCTCGGAGATTTTCTTTTCCTCAGTCGTGGAGAAGAGGCGAGTGATGGTCGGAACAAAGATTCGACACTCGCGAATGCTGTCGAGGCTCTCATTGGCGCCATATATTTGGATCTCGGTCTGGAGGCAGCGCACTCGTTCATCCATACGTTCATTCTGACGCACTTGAAGCAACTCCTCGCCAAGGGTCGTCACCGTGATGAGAAGAGCAAGTTCCAAGAGATGGCGCAGGAGAAGACCGGTATCACGCCGACGTACCAGACGCTCGATGAGACTGGTCCCGATCACAAAAAGCTCTTTACGTGCGCTGTGTACAT
>CAZDQZ010000051.1:1476-4095 GCA_964507835.1 uncultured Candidatus Peribacteria bacterium
GTAGTTCGCGAGGTAATTTTCGATCGATTTTGTTATCGTTCTGCGCATTTCTCGTGCGCCGAAGGTCGGATCATAGCCTTTCTTCGCGAGTGTAGTGACGACGCCTTGTTCCACCGTCACGTTGATGCCACGTTGTTCCTGGATTCCTCGGATGATGTCACCCAGCATCAGGATCGCGATACGTTCGATGTCCCCGCTCGATGGCGCGTGGAAGACGATGACATCATCGAAGCGGTTCACAAATTCTGGAGAGAATGTTCGTTCTGAGACAATTGTTTCGAGAAGCGCTTTGCGGAATTCCTCATCGGCGAGAGTCCGTGCGGGGGAGTCCTTGCTCGCCATCCAGTGACTGCCGGCATTGCTTGTAGCGATGATGATCGTGTTCCGGAAGTCCGATACAGTCCCTGAGCCATCAATGAGCGTTCCTTCGTCGAGAATTTGCAGGAAGACATTGAGGATTTTCGGGTGAGCTTTCTCTATTTCGTCGAGGAGAATGAGTGAGCATGGTCGGTCCTGTACGCGCTTCGTGAGTATTCCTTCCATGAATCCTGTCGGGCTGTCTCCTCCGATGAGTGAGGTTACTGATACTTCCGTTCCAAATTCATTCATGTCGATCCGCGTGAAGCTTTCGTCGGATCCGAAGTATTCTTCCGCGAGTGCCTTCGCAGTTTCCGTTTTTCCCACTCCGGTCGTACCGAGGAAGAGGAATGTCCCGATGGGCTTCTTACGATTGCCGATGTCGAGACGACCTCGTTTCATCGCATTCACGATGCTCTGGATGGCGTCTGTTTGCCCTACAATGCGTTTCTTGAGCTGTTCTTCTAAGAGTAGTAGTTTCTTTTTTTCGTCGCCTGCGAGTCCACGGACATCGATGTGCGCTCTGGCGCTGACGATATCGCGAATGAGTGCATCGTTCACGATTGTCATACTCCGCGACCTCGCGAGTGCGACAGCTTCCTCCAGAATATCGACAGCTTTTCCTGGTAGAGCGACCGAGCCAATGTAGCGTTCGCTGAGCTCGATGATGGACTGCAGTGCTTTGTATGTGATGCGAATTTTTTGCACACTTTCGATCCTGAAGTACTCTTCGAGGAGAATCTTCATCGTTTCATCGCGCGATGCATCGGGGATGAAGACTGTCTGAAAGAGTGTAGCGAGTGACGGTTGCGCCTTGATACTGCGGTGATAGTCCGTGTTCGTCGCGATACCGATCGTACGGAGATTTTTGGCTTCTAGAAGCGATATCAGGACATTCTTGAGTCGTGGATCTGACCCGGAGAGCAGAAGTGCCAAGTCCTCGATGACAATGATGAACCTGCCACTCTCAGACGCTTTCTCGAGCGCCTTCAGCAAGTACCGATCACTGGCATCTGTCCCAGAGACGAGGAGTGCAGATTTGAGAATGAGGATCTCTGTGCATCCGAATCCTCGTTTCATCTCCTGCTCACGAAGGAGTGCAGTCAGATTCCGTACCAGCGTTCGCTTGCCGACTCCTGGCCGACCGACGAACAGAAGATTTTTCTGTTGATGACTTGCGAGCGTGTCGAACGTTTGCTTGATGAGCGCTTCATGGGCCACAGAATCCTTGGCATTCTGCAGGATGTGTTCCGAGAGATTCATCGTCACTCTCTCAAGCTCAGTGTTGTATCCCGTTGCCCATGACCTGCCGACTGAGCCTGCGCTACGTGCGATGGCTTCTGGACTCAGTGGATGGCCTCTGCGCTCTTTCTCTTCGAAGTGAAATGCTTCTGATCGCACGATGTTCAGGAGGTCTTGAATAGAGAGATCTGCAGTATTGAGGACCTGCTCGAAGCTCTCGACGTTCTTGAAGAATCCATAGATCGTTGCAGTGGAGTCGAGCGTTGTTGTGTGGAGTTCATTCTGTGCTTGGAGAATCCAGTTGAAGCATGTCTCGATCGTGACATCGGCAGGATGCTTCGACCATGCGGTGAGCACTGCTTCGCGTTCGATACCCATTTGATGGAGAATGAACATTCCTCGTTCACTTTCCATGGCTGATGCGAGCATCGTCGTTGGCGTCATGACTCCCTTGTCTACCAAGTGTTCGACCATGTGGTACGAGAGTGCTTTTGCGATGTTCTCTGGCGTGGAGACGAAGGGGCGGTTGGTGCGCAAGTGCTTGCGGAAACGGAAGACGATCCACGCTCCAAACAGCAGTACACACGTGAGAGCGATCAAGATCGCTGAGTCTTTACCGTTGATCTCCAGCCAGAAGATGCCAGTGAGGAGTCCACCGTAGGTTGCGAGCGCGATCGGGCCGAAGAAGATCCGCTGTAGCATCACTGCTTTGTATGCATTCGTTTGCCGAAGATCGAAGGACGTGAGTACCATATTGTTATGACAACGCCACGAAAGTGGCATGGAGAATGACAACGGTCCAGAGAGGGAAACTTATCCAGAGACCGAGATACAGCAAACTGCATGCGAGGAGAATGATGTGGAAGAATAGCCCAAGAGCTATTGTGATGAGTCGCACTGTAGAGCCGACTCCTCGAGAGAGGAGGCTGAAGCACGCACTCTCTATCGCGCGGTTGAGATTGAACCCGCGTTCCTGCCTTCTATCGTGGAGATTTTTCCACGGCGAGAGCAAAGTCAGCA
>CAZDQZ010000051.1:4195-6052 GCA_964507835.1 uncultured Candidatus Peribacteria bacterium
ATCCCATTTTGATCTCGATGTCCACTCCGCTCGGCAGGCTCAAGTTCTGCAGACCATCGACAGTCTTGAACGTCGTGTCGGAGAGATCGATGAGACGGCGGTGCGTACGCATTTCGAACTGATCGCGAGCGTCCTTGTGGACGAACGTCGAGCGGTTCACCGTGAACTTGCGGATCTTCGTCGGAAGAGGCGTTGGGCCATGGACGACGGCTCCCGAGCGCATCGCTGTGTCGATGATCTTGAGCGCGGCTTCGTCGAGGACAGTGTGATCGAAGGCAGAGAGGCGAATACGGATACCTTTGATCTTTGGGGCCTCGGCTTCATGCTTCTGGCTCACAGCTTTCGTCGAAGGAGCCTCTTTGTGTACAGGGGATACTTTTGGAGCCTTTACCACATCTTTCTTTGTCTCCTTGGCCACTTTTTTCGGAGCGGCTTTCTTTGTTACTGGGGCAGTCTTCTTCTTGGTTGTCGTAGGGGACATGAGAGAGGGTGGTAAAAAAGAACAAAAGAGAGCGGACGGTGTGAGAGGGGATCATCATCCCCCCTCACGCGTCCGATTGATTACTTGCTGATTTTCGTCACAACACCGGCACCGACCGTGCGACCACCCTCGCGGATAGCGAAGCGTGTACCGACGTCGAGAGCGACTGGCACACCGAGGATAACCGTGAACTTCACGTTGTCACCTGGCATGACCATTTCGACACCTGCTGGGAGCTCGACAGAGCCCGTAACGTCCGTTGTGCGCATGTAGAACTGAGGCTTGTATCCCTTGAAGAATGGAGTGTGGCGACCGCCTTCCTCCTTCGTGAGGATGTAGACTTCAGCCTCGAAGTCCGTGTGTGGCTTGATGGAACCTGGCTTGGAGAGAACCTGACCGCGCTCGATGTCCGTGCGCTCGATACCGCGGAGGAGGATACCGACGTTATCACCGGCCATACCGGAGTCGAGGAGCTTGTGGAACATTTCAACACCCGTGACGACGCTCTTCTTCGTCTCTTTGATACCGACGATTTCGACTTCATCGTTGATGTTGACCTTACCCTGCTCGATACGACCTGTGGCAACTGTACCGCGACCCTTGATCGAGAAGACGTCTTCGACCGACATGAGGAATGGCTTGTCGAGTTCGCGCTTTGGCTCGGGGACGTATGTGTCGAGAGTGCTGAGGAGTTCCTTGAGCTTGCCGATGTTCTCTGCATCACCTTCAGCAGCCTTGAGAGCAGATCCCTTGATGATCGGAGTCTTGTCGCCAGGGAAGCCGTACTTCGTGAGGAGTTCGCGGATTTCCATTTCGACGAGGTCGACGAGTTCTGGATCCTTCACCATGTCGATCTTGTTCATGAAGACGACGATGTATGGGACGTTCACCTGACGAGCGAGGAGGATGTGCTCACGCGTCTGTGGCATCGGACCGTCAGCGGCAGACACGACGAGGATAGCTGCGTCCATTTGGGCAGCACCCGTGATCATGTTCTTGACGTAGTCGGCGTGACCAGGACAGTCGACGTGTGCGTAGTGACGCTTCTCAGACTCGTACTCCACGTGAGCAGTGTTGATGGTGATACCACGTGCCTTCTCTTCTGGAGCATTGTCGATCTGATCGTATGCCTTTTTCTCACCTTCTGGAGAGAAGTTCATAGAGAGAGCGGCCGTGAGGGTCGTCTTGCCGTGGTCGACGTGACCGATCGTACCAACGTTCAAGTGTGGCTTACTGCGGTCGAATTTTTTCTGATCTGCCATAGGAGAAGGGGAAATGGGAAGTGAGAAGAGCGATAAGTGTGCCCTCTAAAAAAGAAGGGTCATATCGTTAAAGCCAGAAGAGTGTAGGGGAGTGGACGAGGGGAGTCAACATGA
>CAZDQZ010000051.1:6152-8336 GCA_964507835.1 uncultured Candidatus Peribacteria bacterium
CGCTTCTCTCGGATCACATTCACTTTGATGACACCTGGATACGTGAGCTCAGCCTCGATCTTCTTCGCGATGTCTTTCGCGAGCTTCGCTTGCTTCAGGTCATCGACTTTGCCAGCATCCACGAACACGCGGACTTCGCGACCGGCGGAGATAGCGTACGCTTTCGCCACACCCTCGAAGCTCTTCGCCGTTGCTTCCAGTTCCGTGAGACGTTTGATGTACGCTTCCATCGATTCTCGGCGAGCACCTGGGCGAGCACCGGAGATGGCATCGGCCGCTGCGACGATGAAGGCTTCCGCACTTTCGATGGCGATGTCTTCGTGGTGTGCTGCGATACAGTGAATGACTTCCGAACGGAGTTTGAATCGCTTCGCGATCTCGACACCGATCTGTACGTGCGTGCCGGCGACTTCGTGATCGAGTGCTTTGCCAACGTCATGGAGGAGACAACCTTCGACGACTGTCTGTACATCGGCACCGATTTCTTCCGCCATCATGCGTCCGAGGTGTGCCATTTCAACAGAGTGCTTGAGAATGTTCTGACCGTAGCTCGTGCGGAAGCGGAGTCGCCCGATGATCTTCAGTAGATCCTGGTGGTAGCCCGTGATACCAAGTTCTTCGACGGCACGCTTGCCGAACTCGAGCATCATCTTCGCGACGTCTTCCTTGACTTTGTTCACCGTCTCTTCGATCTTCGCAGGCTGGATGCGACCATCCTGCACGAGTCTCTCGAGTGCGAGCTTGGCGACGTACCTACGAACGAGATCATAGCCAGAGAGCACGACGGCACCCGGCGTATCATCGATGATGACGTCGACTCCGGTTGCCTGTTCGAAGGCGACGATGTTCCTTCCTTCCTTTCCGATGATGCGACCCTTGATGTCATCCGATGGTAGTTCAACGATCGTCGTGGTGGACTCCGACGCCACTTCCGATGCGTAGCGATGGATGGCCTCCGAGAGGAGATTCTTCGATAGAGATTCCACCTCTTCTTCTGCGCGCTTCTTGAGTTCCTTCACCTGGCCTGCAAACTCTGCGGAGAATTCCTCCTCCAGTTCTGCCCAGAGTTGTTTCTTGGCGTCTTCCGTCCCGAGGCCTGCGACCTTCTCGAGTGCTTCACGGTGCTTGACCGTCGACTCCTTCAGTTCTTCTTTCATTTCCTTAATATCCTCTTCATGTTTCTCCAGACGCTTCGCCTGCGACTCGACTTCCGTTACCTTTTTATCGAGGTTCTTTTCCTTCTCCTCGATGCGCGCTTGGTCTTTCTCCAATTCTCTACTGAGTGACTGTGCCTCGATCTTCGCCTGCGAGATAATTTCCTTCGCTTGTGCCTTCGCTTCGGCTTCTTGTGTCTTGATGGAACTGCGAATTTCCACCAGCTTCATATTGATAGCGTGGAGCTCGCGCTCTTTTTCGTTGATCTGTGCCTGGACCGAGGCGCTGATTTTTTTTCCGGAGCTGAACCAGAACCATCCGGCGAGGAGTCCGAGAAGTAGTCCTGCACTCAGTGCAAGGAAGACGATCGTGAAGTTCATAGAAAGGAGGGGCAAGAGATAGGTTGCCACCACGATGGATCCGATCATGAATTCTTACTTCACTATCAGACGTGATGCAGGAGAGACAAAGGTAGTCTCCTGAGGACGTATTCTGCTGATGGCGAAGAGTGAGGAAGTCATAAAGGAATGCTGATCGCGGTAGTTCGTACGTCTACTATACGGTACTCTCCCCGGAGAATCGAGGGCAGTTTTCGGCATCTAGATGCCATTTCTTATAGTGAAGCCAAAAAGAACGGTTGTGATGTACGTATTTCATTGTTTGTTCACTTTGTCTCGGAGCGTTCTCTGCGACCATGGAACTGATTTCACCTCTTTCTATAGCGAAAAATCATACCTGGGTGTCAAGAATGTTTTCCATTCCTCTATAGTCGGGTTCATGGACATTGTTCACTGTGTGCATGCACAAGCTTCTCCCCTTTCTCTTCTTCATGCTTTTCCCCACGACGGCTGTCGCTCACATCGCCATCAGTGAAGTGATGTGGATGGGCTCTGACCTCAGCACGTCTGATGAATGGGTCGAAATCGCTTCAGATAGCCCTGATGCAGTTGATATCAGTGGTTGGACGCTCACATCACTGAACAGCAAGGGCGAACACGCTCTCATGGTGCGTTTTGCGACGGGCACTCT
>CAZDQZ010000052.1:0-8204 GCA_964507835.1 uncultured Candidatus Peribacteria bacterium
CCTCACTGACAATACGGCTCGCTCGCATACTTCCCCTGACAGTAACACTTCGCAGGAACATCATCCTCGGTGTACTTCCCCGAGATGTACGGATGACAGTACGGATTGAAGATACGCTTGGCGACCGTGTCGAGCGTCTGATTACAGTGGCCATCGACACAGAAGCGACGGAGGAAGAAGGTGAACGACGGGATGTACTCCTTCGGAAGGAAGTCATCGACGACGAAGGTGAGCGAACGCACGGCGGTGCGCAGAGGCTCCGACGCACTATCCGTTCGTTCGATGGCATCACGACTGATGGCATCGATGAGCGCAGATTGACGTTCGAGAGTACTACTCGTGCTCTCGAGGGTTGGCACCGTCTCCAGATCACGCATGAGGGCGAAGAGATCGACGAAGGCGTTCATCCCATTGTCGGGAAATGGGCGCTCAGAGCCAAATGTTGCGCGTTGATTTGTGTACGCACGCGAGAGATTCACGACGTTCGGGACGCTCGTGAAGAAATCATTCGTCGGACGGAACAGCAACCACGTCGGGAGGATCTGATCGGGTAGTGGACTGTACGTGATGCTCGTCACCCCCGCGACTGTCTGCTCCCGCTGATATTTGGCATCGAAGTAATCTGGGAAGGCGAGGAGTGTTTTTTCGGTATCATCCGCCGATGCGACGAGCGAGAGTTCCGGCGATGGAGGTCGTAAGCACCCATCTCGCTTCGCGTGCGGTGGTGAGGGCACGACGCCAGTCGCACTACTCGGAGAAGCCACCCCCGTGAGGACAGCCACGATCGTATCGATCGATTGTAGAGCCTGGCTCACGGAGCCATAGAATAATCGTGCGTACCCATCGGAGAGATCGATGAAATCCGCAAGCGCAGTCGTCTCAGTCTGCAGAGCTGGATCGAGTGAGCGAAGGGTGACGGCATCACAACCGTAGCTCTGTACATCGAACCCCGGTGACCCCGGTACGACAGCGGTGAGTGTCGACGGGACGTACGCGAGAGTATGAGGACCGTAGTCCGTAGTGAATGGACAGAGAGGGATCGACGCATCATCGATCGGAACCGATGGCTGAAGCGATTGCCATGCCGTGACACTATCGAACGGTTGCGTCATACGGAGCCTAGGATCTTCGTACCCGGGGTCCACCGCACCGCGCACGAATGATTGGTATGACTCGGTGAGAAAACGGAAGACATCGCGGAGTGCATTCGCGCCTCCTTGATTGCATGCCGTCGTCTGCGTCTGTAGCTCCGTGAGGATCTCCTTCATCTTGGCAATGAGGAGGAGACGATCATTCTGAAAGCATGCCGTTCGCTCGCGCAGAAACTGTGACTCCACCGCGAGATCATCCGCAACGGTGAAGAGCGTGCGGACGAGCGTCAGGTTATTGTTGATCTCCGCCATCACCGTCGGATCGGAGCAGGAACCTGCGGGGAGTGCGATGGCCGTCGCCTTGCCTCGGTCAGCCGTGTCGAGCACGCCCTGCACCCACGGAGAAAGTGCAGCGCCGTGGACACTGAGTGGGAATACGATGCCGAGGAAAAGGAGTGGAAGGAGTGACCGTCTCATGGTTGCGAAGGAGGAAGAGGTCCTGTCCATGGGCACGCCTGCTCAGTCAGTGGAGCTCTCGAGAGCTCGGTGAGGAGATCGGCGATCTGCTGAACGAATCCGGAGAGACTGAAGAAGACTTTGCGCGTGACTTCCATCGATTGATCGAGGGATGCTCTGTAGCCGATGGCCGTGAAGAGCTCGAGGAATTGGTCCTGCGACGTACCCACCCGCACCATATCCCGGACGACGGCGTTCTGTTGGTACATCTGATTCGTTGCAAGGTGCTGATTCTGTTGACTCTCGCGATACGCACAGAGCGCACTCAGAGGGTACGGTGCTTTGTTATTGAGAAGACAGAACCGTGCCTCTGCGTCACGGAGAAGCTCGTGACCAATGTACGTCGGCAGAGGGTAGGGGGCATTCCCTGTGGCCTCGGTATAGAGACCGAGCTTCGGATCTTCCCTCCAGTACGCGAGGTATGGCGAGGTTGCTTCCTGCACGAGAACCGTATTCCGGTTCGGTACGAGCGAGTGGCCATTGAGTGACTGCTCGACGCAGTGGCCGACGTAACACGCGTGTGACGAGATATCGTCCTGGTAGAGGGTCTTTGTCTGCGGTGTGCAGACACCCCTCGGATCAACAGGTGTGAGTGCGGGATTCAGGTGACCAGGGCGCGCAGGATCGATGAGTGGCGTCCCATCATCCTTGAAGAGATTCGTGATTCCTGCGCAGATATCGGGGCCGAAATCATGTGTCGACTCACGTGCATCGCCACACTGGATGAGTGTGATATTGGCGAGATCATCGGGTTCCTCGCACAGAGGATCCTCGGGTGGCAGTGGTCGACAGAGATACCCGTGGCGAGCAATGGTGCGGTTACAGAGAGGGGTGAAGAGACTGGCAGTACTCACCGCGCCGACTGCGGTGAATGGATTCCCTAGCGTCTCGCCATTCGTCGGGATCGATGGGTACGTCCCCGCACGAATGATCTTTGGATAATCGAAATTCTTCGGGATGATCCAGTACAGACCCAGATCATCTTTGCGCACCCAGAGACCGACGCCCTTCGCATTGAGTGCGGGCACGGCGTACTCACCTTCTACTGTTTGATCTACTCCCGTGATGCCAAGTGCCATCGCAACACCTTGTAGTGCAGAACCAACGGCATTGCCTGTGAGCGAAAAGGTTTGATCGACTTCTCTCTGATCACGGAAATACCCGTAGCGGAATCGTAGAACTGTCTTCTCCAAATCGGGCTCGCTTGTGAGCGCAGACGTGAGGCTCGTGAGCGCAGGATCTGCAGAAGGATCCCACGGTGTGATGCCTGTGGATGTCCCCGCCCACACTCTGCGGAGGAGGAGAGCGATGCGTGCCATGTTCACCGGTCGATCTCCCTCATCGGCGATGGCGAGCTCAGAACCATTCGCGATCGCGATGAGATCCTGCCCAAGCTGATCGGCCGTCTGCTCATTCTCGATGAGGGAGAGAATGCTACTCTTGAGCCCATCACACGATCCTGCGACCGTGAGCGAAGCACCGAAGTCGAAACGGATGGGGGCACCCGCCGGTGTCGATTTATTGCTACAGAGTTTCGTGATGTCTCCGTCGACTGCAGCCTTGATATCGTCCGCAGAGAGCTCCACTCCATCATCGTTCCATGATCGCATCTCCTCGATGACATACTCCATCATCGCTCCAGACGGATACCCGATCGTCTGTATCTGCTTCGCATCCTCGAAAATCGCATCGAAGACCCCAGCACCGACAGCTGTCGCAGGGCCAAGGGAGAGTACGATGCCGATGAGGAGCGGGAGCCTTTTCATGGTTGGGTGGAACGGTCATGGAGCGATGTCACCGCATCCCAGATTTTGGGGATGCAACTCGTCACAGTCGCGAGCAGATTCATCTCAGCGCGGAGATCCATCGATGCACGCGCGTAGCACATGAGGTCTCTCGCGTGCGCGTAGTTGAGGTCATACGATCGGAAGAGCTCGACTGTGCGCTCGATCGCGACCTTCGCCCTCGTCCGCTCGGTCTCGGCACGCGCAACGTACGGTCCGTAGCGAGATGCCAAGTCCGACATCTCGATGAAGAGCGAACACTGATTGTCGCAGAAGGGGCTCGGTGTACTCGGACCGGTACACGCAACATTCGGTGTCTGCTCTTTGCACTGTCCACTACTGCAACAGAACATCGTTCCCTTCGGCAGATCATAATTGAGCGACACCGTCGAAATTGCTTCATCACGGAGCTCCAGAAGACGGCACTCATACTCGCGACCGAGCTCGGTGATGATGGATGAGAATGAGCTGAAGGTGACGGGCCGAAGAAGCGTCACTGTCCCGAAACCGAAAGGGGATGGATACTCATACGACCATCCGGGCAACCTAGCGGAGAGCGACGTCAGCTTCGGCATCGGTGGGTCACTCGGATCTGTTCCCTTCGTAGGGCACACCCACTTCGACGGTGTCTCTAGGAGTGTCATGCGTTCATCGGTGATCGCCGATGCTTCCGTCTGAAATATCTCCACCAGATCATCGATGCTCCGAATATTCTCGAAGATGGTCCCCTTCGATGAGCACGCACGACGGAGATCGAGAGTCGACTGCAACAACGGATTGGGTGGGGTGGCCGGAGACGTAGCGCGACTGGCGTGGATGAACACACTGATGACGATGGCGCCGATCAGCACAGCGATCAGCGTTCCGCGGTACGGACGCAGTCGATCGAGAGTGCGCTCTACTCCGCCGGTGAAATGAGGTGAAAACTTCATCATCACGAACCGAGGGAGGAAGTGTCGGGGTTGTCACACTGACCGACGAAACAGGGGATCTGGTGAAGCCTGCCGAGCATGTTCACCATATCGCGCACGGGGGCCACAGCGGACATCGGCAAATCGTGGAGCATCCACTCCATCATGCCCGCGAACTGCAACATAGCGCGGTACCCACTGTCGTACGCGACCGCGAGACGAAGTGCCGAGCGCTCCGAGGCGAGTGTCTGCGTCACGAGCGTGGCGCACTCGCTCTTCAAATCCGAGACATCGGAGAGTGAACCGGTGCTGGGTGTATTTGGATCAGCGGCGAGGATGCACTCGGGGTAGCGCGCGATCGTGACGGGTTCACATCCGAGCGTACGAACGGTGACCGTTCCCCCCTTGAGCTGAAGAGAATCGGAGAGTGCCTCGCACACAGCGACCAAGTTGCACCGCAGTGTGCGGTAACTCTGCACGATCGGCGGGACGAGCTCTGAGGTCAGTCTCCCCTTCGTCTCGAGGATGCCCGTGACTTCTCGATCGTAGGACCCACCTGTGAGCACGGTGAATGTGCCACTACGATCCGCCCTGCTCCCGTACACGTGCGCACGTTCTTCGTCGTGCACCTTCACGATCTCGCGGACGAGGCGCTGTCTGCAGAGCTCTGGATCCGTCGGCGGATCTGCGAGGACAGGTGCTGTGTACCCAGAGATGAGCGACGACAGGAGGAGGATGCCGATGAGGATGAATGACAATCGTCGCATGGGTTACGAATGGATGAGGTCAATGCTGACGGGGAGGGGGAGTGGCAGGAAAAGTCGCTCCAGGACATCGATCGGCGCCTCGTACGGGTTGAGTGCATTCGGATCATTCGTGCCCTTCTGCGGGAGTGTCCACTGCTTCAGTGTATCGCCGAGTGCCGTCGCATCGAGCGTGCTTGCAGGGACGTACCACTGTGCATCCGCCGTGACTGTCTTCTCAGACGGCAGGAACATGCACACGATGTCCTCTTTGCATCGATCGTACGCCTCCGTGAAGCCATCGAGCTTGAGCCGTACCACGCGCCCCGCGAGGTCTTCTTTCCGCTCTGGCATCCACCGCGAGAAGAGCCGAGCGATGCGCTCCTTCAGGTCATTCTCCACGTGAATAATCTTCTCGGATTTCCCGACTTTTTGCTCAGGATCGGGTGGAATTTTCACACTCTTCTGGAAGAGCTCGTACGCCATTTTCATGAGTTCCATCCTCTGTTTCCATGACTGCATGATCGTAATCGCCTGCGACAGATCATCGAGTGGCTCCGCCGTGATGAGGGGAGGGGGAGGAGTGTCGACATTCGGCACAGGGAAGCTATCGATGATCGATGGAGAAGGGACAGGGGGGAGATCGGGGAAGCTCGATGGATCCGGTGGATCGACACCGACGAGTGGAGGAGTCGGCAGACGGACGGCGACTTCGATGGGCCAGAGGACCGGGATGCGGAGTGGCTCACGCGTGAATTTCATCGTCGAGAAATCGTAGAGCTGATCCTTGGGTTGCGTATACCCTAGTGTCGTCAGGTCATCGGTCGGAACGAATGCATGGTTCCGGGCAGTCCACGGTGGTTGATCCCCCCACCAGATCGGCGTATCCAGGAGAGAATAGATGGGCACGGAGTACCGTTGATTCCCACACCACAGGAGCTGGCTCTCATCAGTCTGAAGCATGATGTCCTGCGCTTCGCGCCAAACGGCCTTCAGATCCCGTCTCTGGACACTCTTCTGTGCCACCTGCTGGAGGAGGGCACTATTCTGCTTGTACCAGTCGGCGACGAAAGAACGAATCTTTGTCTGTGGGACAAATACTTTCGAGAGGTGCGCGATGAGAGCCGAACGGAGAGCACGCACGTTCTGTGCAGCAACTTGATAGTTCTGAAGCTTCAGGATGAGCGGATCGGCGAGCGCAGACTTCGATGGACGATTCTCTGCGGTCGATGCACGATCTTCGTAGATCTTCCACTGTTCCCACTCGAAGAGACGCGTCGCAATCTCAGTATCCGACACGAGCGGAACGAGGAGTGGAATGCGCACTTCTTGGAGTGGCCCCACGTAGACACGCATGAACGACTGCAGAACATTCTGGATGTCCTCACCGCCTGCATGGAGTGTCACCTCGAGCGTCCCATCAGAACGGGAGACGATACCACGAACGTACTGATACAGAGGATCCTTGTCCGAAAGCCCCACGAAGAATCGTGCCGGGAGCACCAGCTTCGTCGTCGGATCCTCTACCATTTTCCAGAGCTCCTTCTGCTGAGACTCCCAAAATTTTCCGAATGCACGGTGATCATCCTCGCTGAAGGTATCGGTCCTGGCGTGCGGTGACACCGTATCGCTCGCCTGCAATTTCGTCTCGAGAATCGTCGACAGAATACTTGTGATGTCTGTGGGGTCACTCTGCCCTGTTTGGAGTGTCTTCAGCTTCACCATATCGATGAGCGAGAGATTCGTCTCTGGATCAGCGACCCATGGATCCGGTACGACGCGCGATGGACTCGGAGGATTCTTCGCAATGCCCTTCGTCTCTGCTTTCTGTTTCGTCTTCGGCTGCCACTCGGGCAGTACTGGCTGTTGATCGTCATCGGTGAGGATAACGATCTCACACTGGAGTGGGACGCCCACCGTATCCTTAGGATCAACTTCGATGTACTGCTGATAGCAGTCCGCACGAAGCTTCCATGTTTGTCCCGGACTACTGACCGTCAGAGGAGACTGACTGGGGCTCCTGGTCTGCGTCCAGTCGGAGAATGGATTGCCGTAGTGACGATAGAACGAACTTGTCATCCATGACTCACTGTCTGGCGACACACTCTTTGGAATCTGGCCGATATAATTTCCGTCAGCATCGTACTGCGGGATACCCCACTCGCACCTGAGAAGGGAATTACTGAAATCAGGGCCCCACGTCGTCCTGCACTCTTGGCCCGTACATGTCTTCGTGAGCTCCGGACGTGTCGTGCCGATGACCTCCGTATCGAAGCAGTAATGCTTATCGACCTTCGGGGTAGGGCAACTGCCTGGCACTGCATCAGCGGGACAAGGGCAGAGTGCATTCGGCGCCGATGGCGGACGCGGAACTGCATGTGCCAAATCCTTGAGTGCCTTGAATAATTTTTCGCACAAACGAGGTGTGGCTCCTTTGATGGGATTACACCACCCATAAGGATTGATCTCGATCCTCCCCGGGTTACCGGGGTCAGGAAGAAACGTCACTGGATCATCCGCATCCCCCGACCAATCCCATTTGATCCCAGGGATGCCAAGATCTACGAGATCCTGATCAGTGATGGCCTTCTGTCCCATGTCGCACGCAGAGAGATAGCCGAAAGCAGAGTCTGGATACTGGAAGCCTCCGCGTTCTCCGAGCCCTGTTTCTGGCTTCGCGAGTGGATCACTATTCTCGCGTCCAGGGACATCATTACTGATGGTGGGAATCGGCACATCACCATTCACTTTGGTTCCAGAAACCTTGCCAGAAGAGTTCGGATCGAACCCACCACAATCGACGGTCGCAATGTTCGCGCGCGTCTCCGCAATGCCGTCTTTGAATTCTTGGTACGACGTCGGTTGTTGAATCGTCGGAGTAAACGGCTTTGCGATCGCTCCAGGCACGGAAAAAAGAAGCCCTGCTCCGAGGGAGAACACCGTGAGCCGACGCGCGAAGGTATAGAACCCGATCATCGCATACTAGAATAGAAGACTCGGCAAAAAATATTGATTGCGAAAAGAGGATCTTTCATCTTCTGTAACACATCTTTTATGGGTACATTCAATTTTTCTTTTCCACTTTTTTTAGAAAAAAGTGGAGAAAAAATCGTCGCTCTGAAAGAATTTCTACGGTTCAACAGCCTAACGAAGCGGGAA
>CAZDQZ010000053.1:0-8183 GCA_964507835.1 uncultured Candidatus Peribacteria bacterium
AGGTTTTAGGATGTAATTTTGCAAGTAATTATGATGGGATTGTTTCAATGCAACATTCTCTACCTCAACCAGGATATGAATCAGCCGAAACATTTAATAATGGTTTAGGACGGGGTGGAGTCCCTTCGTCACATCATCTTAATCTCAAACCTTTGTACTTCGCATTAAAAGTAGAAGAATTGTGCAGTGATCAAGGCAAGTTAGAGGAATTTATTGCGAAGTTTTAGTGTTTACTTGAAGAGCGCTCAGGAGCATCCACATCGTGAGCGCCACCGCAGAATCTTCCCATGCGTGGAGGAAGAGGGAGGCGACGCAGACGGCGAGAAAAATGTAAAATGTAGAATGTAAAATGTTGAATTGATTTTGTATTTTTTTTAGAATAAAAATTGGTAACAGTAAGCTCAGAAATAATCCAAGCCACCCCATCTCCACTCCCCATTGCAAGTACCAGTTCTCGGTGAGGACAGGACAGGAGCATGCACGGCCTGTCGGTTGGACTTGTTCACCTCCGATGAAGATGCAGAGATCTTGTCTGTCTTTTGCCCAAGAAATATCTGAGCCGACGGGTTGATCAATGCAGGTATCGCTCGTGCGATTGCTTGCAGGGCCAGCAGACCCAAGGCCAAGGCCAAAGGGATGTGCGATGATTGTTTGCAGTGCCACAAGCGGTTTCTCGATGTGTCCTATCAGCGATTGCTTGCGTATGAGAATCTGAGGCGCGAGTGCGATAGCTATTCCTGCCAAAACCACCAAACCAGTGAACCACCAAACCACTAAACTTTTGCGATACACTCTCTGCCAGAGCATCACGGCGACCATCACCCCAGCCCCGATCCAACTAGCGCGGGAGAAGGTGAGGAAGAGCGCTGATGATAGAAGGACAAGTGTGAAGAGGATCCAAGCATTCCAAGTCGACCGCGGGAAGCATCCCGCTCCCTTGGTGCCTAGTTTTTTCAAGTGTCCGAGGTTGATTGCTAGCGGAATCAGTAGCCATACTCCAAGCTGATTCGGCCCGCTCATCGTGCTCTGGATGCGTCGAAGAGTCGATCCACCGATCTGCTGGAATGCTGCGAGAGGCCCCTGCGCTTGGTACAGCGAGTGGAGGTCGGAATAGCCAAGCCAGGTAAAGAAGCTCATTGGCAAAAAGAATGTTGCGATGCCGTAGAGAGCGACGATCGCGCCGACGGCGAGCAAAACGTTGATGACGGTCTGCTGGAACCACGCAGACCACGAGACTCTGCGGAGGATGAAGAAGGCGACGAGGGGAAGGAAGTCGTATTTGAAGCCGAGGAGGAATGAAGAATGTAGAATGTACAATGTAGAATGATGAAGAATCTCAAGACCAATCGCGTAGAGAATTCCAAGGAGGATGCAGACGTCGATGGTATCGATCTTCAAAACTTGTGACTTGTGACTTGTGACTTGTGACTGGAATGTGATTATTACTTCCAGGCATGCGAGTAGCAGAATTATGACCACCATTGCCTCTTTCCATACCGCCAGTACCCCAAGTGGCGCATGCCCTGGCCCTGCGATGATCTTCGTTATGACCGTGACGAGAAGAGCATGAAAAGGCAGAAGTGCGATGAGCACGAGCGTCAGCCACTCACGGATACGAGAGAGCATAGAAAGTCATTATCAATTATCCACTATCAATTATCAATTGCCCTGAGCCTTTCCTCCTCCGCTCTGAATACGGTTCCTTTTTTGAGGACTCCTTCCACGACATCCACACACGTCGCACTCACGTTCTTGCCGTAGATTTTGGGGGCTTTCCGCATTTCCTCATTATCCCACGCATACTCGATCATCGCTTTGATGAGCGCAGAATCGGTGGGAGGTGCGATGAGATTGCCACCATTGATCGCTGATTCGCTACGGTCGGAGCCGAAGCGGAGCGTGACACACGGGACACCGAGGACGTTCATCTCTTCCTGCATCGATCCGGAGTCTGTCGCGCAGACCGATGCTCGGCTCATGACGGCGATGACATCACCGTACTCCGGCCAGACAGGGGAGAGGATGAAGTTTTTGTGTGTCTTCGCGAGGGCTTCCACCTCTGCTTTCAGCCCGAAGCGCTCGAAGGCGAGATTCGTCTGGATCATGCTGATGAGGAGTACGTTTCTGCCGTCTTCGATCAGTGATTTCATCGCGTCATAAATTGCTCTGAATCGAGATTCCGAGAGACAGTTTTCTCTCCTGTGGATGCAGAAGCGGACGAAGTCGCCTTTTTCCAACATTGGATATTTTGCGAAGATTGTACTGCGGGTCGAAGACCCGCGCTGTTGGTTGTGTATATTCTTGAGCATCTCCTCCGTCGCATCGACGACGGAGTTGCCCACAACGAAGATGCGATCATCGGCATACCCTTCCGAGATCAAGAATTCTCGGACGAGCTCGACGGGTGCTAAGTGAATGCCAGTTCCTGCTTCTGCGCATCGCGTGTTGAATTGCTCTGGATAGGGCTCTTGGCTACCTCTGTTCCAATTGGCACGATCCATAAGGAAGGAGCGCCAATCTTGTACAGAGAAGGTTTGAGGATTGAGTTTTGAGGTATGAGAAACAGATGATAATTCAGAATGACTGTAATCTGGCGTCAGTGTTCTGATTCCTGCCTCCACGTGGACCGATGCGAAGCCGTGGCAGTAGCCAGCGTTCGCACCTGCCATCGCTGTCGTCGTGTCGCCGTGGACGTAGGGGATAACAGTCAGACCTTTTGCTTTCATTTCTCCGATAACCCATCCGAGGCGCCCAATGATCTGGCTCACAACCTCGTGCATCGCACCACGCACGTTGAGGTTGAAGTCTGGTTGCACGCCAAATTCTTTGAGCATTCCTCCGCTCAAGTTCTCATCGTAGTGTTGTCCTGTATGACCGAGAATGGCTGTGTGACCACGTTTCTTTAGTTCTTTGTACAGTGGAACCTGCTTGATGATGTCGGGCTTCGTCGCGATGAGGACGAGGTGTACATTCTTGTCCTTCGCTTTCGCGAGGGCGTCGAAGAAGTCAGGCGCGAGGAAGGTGATGTCGGTCATGAAAAGTGTGAGATGCGAGTGGGGCTGAAATGTTGAGTCCTATTGCATGTCTTTTGGTACAGGGAGACCCATGACCCTGAGAACGAGTGGGGCAATGTCCTTGAGACCCGTACAACGCGAGAGATCCTGTGCAGTGATCTTCGGCGAATGCACAAATGTTTGAATGGGGCTTGTGGTGTGACTCGGATTAATCGTATGACCGTCGGGAAGCAACATACATTCAGCATTACCGTGATCGGAGGTGATGATCCAATCATATCCTGCTTTCTCGAGAGCGGGGATAACGCGTGCGAGCTCGTCATCAATCGTTTCGCATGCTGTGACAGCGGCCTCGATCTGGCCTCCGTGGCCCACGAGATCCGGGTTAGCGAAATTGACGATGATGAGACCGTGTTCACCTCGCGACGCATAGTCTATGACAGTGCCTGCTATGTCATGCGCGCTCATTTTTGGCGTTGTGGCGTAGTTAGGAACCTTCGGTGATTCGATCATGATGCGATCTTCACCAGCGTATGGTTCGTGTCTCTGTGCATTGAAGAAGAAGGTGACGTGCGCAAATTTATCTGTCTCAGCGACACGCAGTTGCTTCACGCCGGCGGATGCCACGACTTCACCGAGCGTATTTTTTACGTCTTTCGGTGGGAATGCGACGGGCAAGTGATCGGAGTACGGCCCCATACAGACGACATCGGTGATACGGAACGGGCGTGTGAACTCCGTGAAATCTGACGCTTCGAGAGCGCGGACCATCTGGATCATGCGATCGCTACGGAAATTGACGCAGACGACGACATCCTTTGGACCGATCGCAGAGAACTTCGGGGTCTTCAGTGGGCGGATGTAGTAATCCGTTTTCTCATTGTTTGGCGCTTGGATGTACCAGTCCTTCACACTCTTCCCGAGATCATCGGTGAGTGTGCCAATGCCACTCGTCATCAGTTCATACGCTACTTTCGTCCGCGTAGCGTACTGCTTGTCACGATCGAGACCGAAGTACCTGCCCACGAGCGATGCAACGATGCCGAGCTTCACTTCATCAATGGTCTGCAGGAGAAGATTGAAATCCGTGCAGAAGTACTGCTCAGGCATATCGCGTCCATCAGCGAAGAGGTGGAGATAAACGCGTTCGACCCCTTGTGCCTTCGCAAGCTTCAGCATGGCGTGAAAATGCTCTGCAGAACTGTGAACGCCACCCGAGGAATACAGACCGACGAGATGGAGTGCGACTCCGTGTGACATAGCTCGCTTGCATGCATCCGCGAGCACGGGATTTTGATTGAAGGTTCCCTTTTTGATCGCTTGGTTGATTTCCTCCAATGGTTGCCAGACGACACGTCCTGCGCCGATGGTGAGATGACCGGGTTCGCTGGCTCCTTGTTGTCCTTCTGGGAGACCCACAGCATTACCAGATGCGTCCATGATGACCGAGGGATTTTTCGTTTCTATCTCGTTCAGAAATGGCATCTTGGCGAGCGTGCGTGCGTTGCCGGGCCCAGGAGGCGCGACGCCGAATCCATCGATGATGATGAGACACGTTTTTTGGATTGGTGAATGTGACATAGTGATGGGGAGTAGTCGTATCTGAAGAATAGCAAAGATTGTCTGACTTTGATAACAGGACTTCTCTGACGTATTTCATCGTATATATGTGAATCGATCATCTTTCTTTTTATCATGAAATTTCAGTCAGTCTAGGTGCCTCTGAAGCCAAAAAATGCTATAATATTCCGATGGATCTCGAACAAATCACACATCGCAGTCATAACACAGCAGTGGTGCTCGCCCTCGTGCTCTCGGCGATGATCACGGTTGTCATGTCCTTTCTCGTACATGCATCGGTCAATTTGAAAGCTTCACTCCTCCTCGACGAGCCAACGGATGTCACGGTTATCAGCGCGGTCGAGCCGAAGCTTCAGGATGGTGTCGTCATCAAACGCCTCACGTTCCTCCGGAAGGAAGATAATCCCGTACTGTCGAAAGTAAAGCCCGTGTACTCCTACATCGTGGCGCTCTCTGATACCTCCATGCACCTGACACAATTGGTATGGAGTGCCGACGAGAAGCACTGGGTACTCGAGAAATTTGAGAAGCTACATTGATGGTCTGTTTCTCTGTCGCAGGACCAGCAACGGGAAGACGATGACCGCTCGCAGAATTCTTATGATGCGATGAGGTTCCTGGATCAGCCTCCAGAGCCATTCAAGTCCGATACTTTGCATCCAACGTGGCGCTCGCAAGCGTTCACCCGCGATGAAGTCGAAGGCACCTCCGATACCCATCGCGAGCGTGATGTTTGGCATCTTCGGCAGATGACGTGCGATCCACAGATCTTGGATCGGTGCTCCGAATGCGACGAAGAGAATGCGTGCTCCGGATCGATGGATACGATTGACGATGTCCTTGGCATCACTCTCTGCCGGCGATCCGCTGAAGCATCCGGCGACAGAGAGAGAGGGATTTTTTGCTTTAAGCGTCATTGATGCTTTCTCGGCAATCCCTGGGGCAGATCCGAGGAAGAAGATCGGACCGATATCCCGTTGTTCGCACAGCGTCTCCACGATGTCTGTGCCGGTCACCCTCTGTGGGATGCGTTTCCCAAGGAAGCGAGCGACCAGCAGGAGACCCGCTCCATCGGGCAAATTTAACGATGTTGTCTGGAGGAGTGCCATGAAGTCCGGATTCTTCTGAGCTTCGACGATCATCTCCGGATTCGGTGTCATGATGTGGTGTTGCGCCGTGCTCTGTGCGTAGGATTGCAGTGTCCTCACTGCATCATCAAATGAGATGGGATCGAGAGGTACGCCGAGGATGTGGATGCGGTTCTTCATACAGGTTTCATTATTGAAGAAAAACGTTCACAATGGAATGGCTCTATGCGCTCTCGCTTCTTTGTCATCGGGGTGTTCCTCGTCGTACTCATCGCAGGGTGTCGATCGACGACGCCTCCCGCTGTTCCATCGTCGACGATGGAGCAGACTGCGACGGGTGCAGTGCATGACTTTTCCAACGAAGTGACGCCGAAGACACCTGAAAGCCTCGAGGTAGCGTCGTATAACGAAAAGGTGCCCGTGACAGTCAGCGCGAGTGGTACGATCATTATCGGTTCGCTCACCGCTCCTCGGCTACGCGTTGTCACTGATCCCTCATGCCCCTACTGTCAGGAATTCACGCTCGGTGATCAGCTCTGGATAGAGCAGACGTACGTGGCACAGAGCACGCTTGCATTAGAGATCGTCTATCTTCCGATGGATGCGATCGGCACACTGAATGCTAAGGCACTGCTCTGTAGCGCAGAGCAAAATCGCTTCGTCGACGTGGAACATTCCATAGCGACTAAAAGCATTCCATCGGAGGCAGAGGCGATCACACGTGCGAAGACACTCCGTCTTCCATCGAACGTATTTACGACATGCTTACGATCGAAGAAGACTGCATCGACGCTCGTGACTCATCAAGCGATAGCAGATTCGATGCAAGTCACGCGCGTACCGTCTTTCGCTTTGGGCGCTGAGCGATGGATCGGACTTGAATCGCGTGCAACACTGCAGGGAATGATTGAGAGGGCACTGTGATTTTTACATGTTTCGTTTTAGCTTTTCTTTTCAGAAACTAAAAGGCATCGGTAGGTGTTGCTGTTGATTCTTATTCTGATTAGGGCTTCTTTTCCACCTTTGTCCGGCGACAAAGGTGGAGCCAAAACGCCGGCGCGCCAACTCCGCCAGCCCGGCGCTGTGCCTCCTCGCCGACTCTTCCAAGGCTTCAGAGTCGTCTCGTCGGCATGTCGCTACGGCGACATTCCAGCGCCTTCCCCTTCACCCCCCGTGGCGCGCCACCCCCCATTCTTTTTACAAGATACAAGAATATGAGTGTGTATTTTCACTCATTTGTATTTCTTCAAATCATTTGAATACATTCTGATCGAAGTCCTATGTCAAACCTGTTCTTTACGCGCGAGATTTCATCACGATGCCGGCAAGCTCTTTGAGATCGTCTAGTGATTCGATGCCTCCGATCTCGATCATCTTCAGGAGTGCGTGTGCGGTGAGGAGAACGTCGGGGAGTGCGCGGTGCCTGGCGGTGGGGATCTGTAGATGGAGTCTCTTACTCACGGCATCCAGATTGTGCCCAAATTCCCTCGGGAAGAGTGTTTGACTCAGGCGCATCGTGCAGAGGCAGTCGGGGAGCTCGGTGTATCCCCAGCAGAAGTTCTTCTCGTGCATGAGGAAGCCCATATCGAACTGTGCATTGTGCGCGACGAGGATCGATCCCTCGGCGAACGTGAGGAACCTCGGCAAGATTTCCTCGATCCCAGGTGCGTTCTTCACATCCTCATCTTTGATTTTGTTCACTTGCTTCGCTTCCCATGGAATTTCGCGCTCGGGGTTCACGAGGGAGACGAAGGACTTCGTTTCATCGATGGCGCCATTCTCTATTCGTACGCCTGCGATCTCGATGATGCGGTGTCCACGATCGGGCGCTAAGCCTGTTGTTTCGACATCAAAGACGGTGAGAGGAGGGAGGGGGGTTGGCATCAGGGGACGCGAGCATACGGCTCAAATGAATAATTAAAAATTGACAATTGAGAATTGAGAATTTGCAATCTATACACCATCATAGAGTTATGCCTGCAGTCCCTGTTCTCGTAGTGTTAAAGGCACTGAAGAAACTCTATCCCGATGCGCATTGCACTCTTGATTGGTCGACGCCACTCGACCTTCTCGTTGCGACGATCCTCGCAGCACAGTGTACGGATGCGAGAGTGAATATCGTCACGAAGTCACTCTTCAAGAAGTACCGAACGCCCCAGGATTACCTCGCTGTCTCTGCACAAGAGCTCGAGCGTGACATTCACTCCTGCGGAACGTTTCGTATGAAGGCGAAGGCGATCCAAGCGAGTTGTAAGAAAATTGTCGATGACTATAGAAGCGAGGTTCCTCGGACGATGCAGGAGATGCTGACGCTCCGTGGCGTGGGCAGGAAAACGGCTGCCGTCGTTCTGGCAACTGCGTATGGCGTGATCGAAGGTATCCCTGTCGATACGCATTGCATTCGTCTCTCGCATCGCCTTGGGCTGACGAAGAAGAAGGTGCAGGGGAAGATCGAGCTCGATCTGATGCAGAAGACACCGAAGAAAGATTGGGCTCTTCT
>CAZDQZ010000054.1:0-7822 GCA_964507835.1 uncultured Candidatus Peribacteria bacterium
CAGTTTCTGTAGACAAAAAATCTACTTCGTAAATATCTTCTCGAACGATCCTCCGGACTCACTCAATGCTGATTTCAATGTCTTCATCTCGTCTTCGGTAAGAGACATGGAGGATGAAGCGTTGTACTTCCCCGTATGTCCTGGGATATCTGAAACGGCCTCAGTACGAAGATTGACGTGGAGAACAATGAACGACGAACAGCTCTGACACTTTAGTTGAAGCAACATGAAATCATCAGCGGCGAGCTTCACCGACGGAAAATCGACAGACACAGGACTCCCGCACTGTGGACAGCGCATCTGCTCTCTGATGCGAGAGAGAATGGTGTGAAGAGAGTGAGGTGTGATTTCCATACATCTTATACTACCAGAAAACGGAAGAAATGCCGAGTACACCAGACACCAGTTCGTCGGTAGATCAATTCATACTTGAGATAGGGATTCCGCAAGGAGAAACGTGTGACGGACGCACAGTGACGCGGTAGGATGACCAACGATGCCTACGAAAAAGAAGACATCGGCGAAGAAGAAATTGACAAAGAACGTCGCAAAATCAAGCTCATCGATTGCCAAGAGAAATCGCGGACAGATCAAGAAAATAGTGCAGAAGACCGAACCCAAAAAGATTCGCGCTCTCCTCGGAATTCAGATGATCATCGCCGGTTCCGCCGTCGCCGTGCTCGTCTTCCTCGGCGTCATCCAACAATCCACCTTCGCAACAGGTAGAAGCTCGGCATCAGAAGTGATTCCCGTCACGATCGGCATCGAGCATAGTACACCGGTGAAGATCGGTGTCGTCTTCGCCCGCAAAGAGAAGGCGGGGTACGTCGCACTCCAGAATAATTCCGATGAAGTGATCTACCTCTCGCTTCCCTCCACGTGGCATCGGACCGAGGTCATGGGAGCGACGCTTGCTGATGTCACCTCAGAGATCCCCGTCTTCGGCTTCGTCCGCTGGAAGCTCCCCGCTCACTCCGGCATGCGCATGCTGTTGCCATCTGCTCCTGCGAGTGTTTTCTTCGATAGCCAATCAGAAACGATTGCTTCCATCGAAATGCAGATGATAGATCTCACGACATTGTCGTCGACGAAGCGCGTCGCCCTCATTCAGAAAGAAGGGGCACTCGTACAGCTCTGGGGGGAGGAAGAATAAAGTTCAAAAGTACAAAGTGTCATAAGTACAAAAGTGTTTTTTACTTGTCACTTTCGCACTTACGAACTTTCCACTTCCGCACTACTCTTATTGCATGATCATCCTCCGGATCAAAACACCTCTTCTGAAACAAGGCGACAATCTCGCCGACATTCTCTGTGCGACAGGCATCATACAATCAGGTGACATCATCGTCGTTTCATCGAAAGCACTCGCGACAATCGAGGGTGTCACGATCGACCTTCGATCACTCGTCCTCAGCGACGAAGCGAAAGAGCTGAGTAAAAAATGTGATCAAGATCCTGCTTTTACTCAAGCAATCATCGATGAAACGAAACGTATGAATGGTACCATCGAAAGAGTCGCCCCAACGGTTCTCCTTACATCTCTCAAACCGAGTGGAATGAAGCGCGGACGCATCCTCTGTCCCAATGCAGGGCTTGATCTGTCGAACATCAAAGAAGGATTTGCGATTGGGTGGCCTAGGGACACAGCAAAAAGTACACGAAGTTTGTGGAAGGAGTTGCAAGAGACGAGAAAGATTCAGAGGATTCAGAGGATTCAGAAGAATCAGGGGAATCAGAAGAGTGATAAAAAAGTTTCGTCTGATTCTTCTGTTTCCTCTGTTTCCTCTGATTCCTCACGTTCCTCCATCGCGATCATCATCTCTGACTCGACATGCAAGCCCAGCCGTCTCGGCGTTACGGCAATCGCTCTCACGTGCGCGGGGATCGATCCGGTCAGGAACGAACGAGGGAAGAAGGATCTCTTCGGTCGACCACTCGCCATCACGAACGAAGCCATCGCCGATCAGCTGGCAACGGCGGGGAACTTCCTCATGGGCAATGCCGATCAATGCACGCCAGCCGTTATCATCAGGGACCACGGACTCCCCTTCTCGGATTTCTGTGGATGGGTGGATGGCATCGAACCGGAGGAAGACATTTTTGGAATATAGAATGTAGAATTTAGAATGTAGAATGAATCTGCAGGTCGAAGACCTGCGCTGATGAATGAAGAATTATAACCTTCCTGTCTTTTCTGCCCTTTCTGCCTTCAGCGATTGCCCACCCCCTCCTACACCACCCCCGTCACGCACAAGAAACTGCTCGCTCCAGCGGTGTACGAATTCCGATGCAAAAAACCTAAGGGTTTAGCATTCAAGGCAGGACAATTCGTCCTCATCCAGACGCCACTCCTGAGTAATCCAAGCGATCTCCAACCCCGCGCGTACTCCATCGCGTCAGCACCGGAAGAAGACGAACTCCTGTTCGTCGTAAAACTAAAACCGGGAGGACGCTTCAGCGAGTTCCTCGAGAAAAAAATAGTCGTAGGTACTGAGCTCACACTCCAAGGACCCTTCGGGATGTTCACGCTCCGCGACGGTACAAACGACATCATCCTCGTCGCAACTGGCTCTGGCGTCGCACCATTTCGATCGCAGATTGTTTCTGCACTCCAAAAAAATGACCAGCGCACGATTCATCTGCTCTTCGGTGTGCGTCATGAAGAAGATATGTACTGGAAAGAAGAATTTGCAGAGCTCGAAAGCAAACACAAGAATCTTCACATTCATCTCTGTCTCAGCGGAGAAAATCCTGGATGGAACGGCAAACGCGGACGTGTCACAGAGCACATGGATGCATGCATCAAGGATCCACTGAGGACAGATCTCTACGTCTGCGGATCACCCATGATGGTCAAAGATGTGAAATCCAAAGCGATCGACATGCTCAAGCTCCCCAAGGCGAACGTGCATGGGGAAGGGTATATTTGAGAGGTGAAGGAAGGTACGAAAAATTATCAATTATCAATTTTTAATTATTCATTCTTCATTATTCATTTCTTTGATGTATCACAAATCAACATCCCCTCTCTGAATCTGCTCAAGTAGTTTGGGATACCACTCGCACTCCAGTGCCTGCACACGAGCTTTCAGTGTATCGACCGTATCAGTCGGTAAAACTGAACACTTTTTTTGTACAAGTATTTTGCCTGTATCAAGACCTTCATCTATCAAATGAATCGTCATACCAGATTCAGCATCCTTCGATGCCAAGACCAGCTCATGCGCGTGTGCCCCAGGGTGCTTCGGTAGAAGTGACGGATGCACATTGAGGATGTGATTCTTCCAATGACGAACAAACCATGAGGAGAGAAGAAACATCCATCCAATGCATACGACGAAGGAGTTCTGAGGTATGAGGCTTGAGGTTTGAGACTGACCACTCTGCAAAAGTGCACGAATGGCTTCATCAATGCGCTGATCGTAGAGCTCGCGATGCTCACCGATTTTCTTTTTCACGACGCGTACAGGAACACCTGCATTTTTTGCCTTCGCGACACATCCTCTTTCGAAGCGATCAGTAACGAGACCCTTGAGATTGGCTGTGAGCGACTTCGATGCAATAGCATCGAGCACTGCTTGGAATGTCGTGCCTTTCGAAGAACTCAATACAACGAAGTCCATGTGGGTAGGATAGCGCATCAGCCTTCGAGACGCACTTCGCTTCGCTCCGTGCTCCTCAGGCTGACAAAAAGGAGAACTGTCATGGTGAGGAGCTCTTCCGTAGCGGGGCGCCCTTGAACCATGACGCTCTTGAAAGCATCGACCGCGGGAAGCATCCCGCTCCCAAAGATAATTTTGTACTTATGACTTTTGACTTATGACTTAAGACTTTCTAATACTGTTAAAAACTCATCGAACAAATACTCCGCATCCTCCGGCCCCGGTGTCGCCTCTGGATGAAACTGTACCGAGAAAAATTTCCCAGAGTCATGTCGAATGCCTTCGACAGTGCCATCGTTCGCATTCGTAAACCACACCTTCCAACCAGACGGTAGCTTCTTGTCATCGACAGCGAAGCCATGGTTCTGTGAGGTGATGATGCACCGCTTCGTAGGACTACCATCCTTCCACTCGATACACGGCTGATTCGCTCCTCGGTGTCCGTACTTGAGCTTGTAGGTATCTCCTCCGATCGCGAGAGCGAGCAACTGATTCCCCAGACAGATACCAAATGTTGGGATGTTCTTCTGAAGAGCGAAGCGTACTTGATCGATCGTCTTGTCGCATCGCTTCGGATCTCCAGGGCCATTGCTGAAGAACACTCCGTCGTACTGAAGTGCACTCGTCGAGAGGTCATAATTCCACGGAACTCTGTGCACCGTCACTCCCCTCTTCAGCCACGAACGAATAATATTGCGCTTGATACCACAGTCGTAGGCGATGATCGAGATAGGAGTCGCACGCTTATCTTTTGCCTCAGGTTCGTAGGTGATCATATCAGTACATGAGACTTGCCCAACCAAATTTTCAAGATTGGGATCAGGAATATTGATATCTGCGGGTCGAAGACCCGCGCTCATAACTGCTGTGTCATTTTGCACAATCCTACCCAGCATCACTCCCGTCTCTCTAAGCTTCTTCGTAAGCGCACGCGTATCGATACCAGAAATCCCCGGAATCTTGTGGTGCTTCATCCACTCATGCAGTGACGATACAGCACTCCCGTGGCTAAAATCTCTACTCTCTGAGCTCACGATAATCCCACGAACGTGAATGCTTTCACTCTCGAAATTCTTGCTGAACCCCCACGCATTCTTCTCCTCGCTCGGTACACCGTAATTACCGATGAGCGGAAATGTAAATGTCAAAATCTGACCTCGGTAGCTAGGATCCGTCATCGATTCCGGATACCCCACCATTCCCGTATTGAAAACGACTTCTCCATCACTATCGACGTTCGCTCCGAACGATTCTCCGGTGAACACCGTACCATCAGCGAGGATGAGTGAAGCCATCGAGACCTGAGTGTAACGATACTCGCTCAGAATGCAACGATATTATCGAACATATCGACTCAAGAGCATTTCTGCGTACTCCCCGCCGTACGGAATCACGCTCGTCCGCTCGCTTGTCCCATCGTCTTCGTTCTCTGGCTGATCGAGATACACCTCCGCACCGCCATGCGTCCTGGCATCGATGACCATCTGCTTCGTGGCAGGATCTTTGACATCATCAGGAGATGGCAGAATATCTTTGAGATCGTTGCGCTCACCCCCGACCCAGAGCGACTTCACAGCAGAACCGAGATCAGAGAACGTCTCCTTCGAACGATGGAAACCGAGGAGTCCCACCGTACAGACAGCGTAGGTTTGTCGACCGTTTTCTATACCAGCCTTCTCGAAGTACACCGCCTCAAAATGTTCCTGCTTCACGCGCATCGCGAACGATTCGATACCAACACGACGGAGGAATTCTTTCGCAAGGAGTGCGAAGTCCTCGCAATCTCCAGAACGGAGCAAGAGTGTTCTGCGCCAATGCTGAACATCCTGCTTCGCACTCTTCTCAAGAGTAAAATTCACAGGATTGGCTCCTGAACGCTGAATCTGTGAAAGCCACTCCGCATTCTCTGGTGTCGCACCCTTAAAATCCTTGGAGAGCCAGAACTGCGACACGAAAGCACCGATGGCTTCTGGGCTACGAAGTTTGGACGCAATGTCCGATATATACCCATCGACTGAATTCTTCGTCACCGGACGAGCGACATCGATGCGTTGTCCATCTGCACCCACGATGTACGAACGACCGTTGGTGCGTTCCATGAGCGGAGTAGACGAACCATCGAAATACTGTTTACGGTCTCCTTCCTCACGATATTGTAGAGTGCCATCCATACGATGAAGCTCGCGTGTGGAGCCAAAACGATACTCGACACTCGTCGGACGCTCCTGCACCGATACCGATTGCCCGTCCAAGGTAGTTGCGCTCTTGGCATCCTTGAAACGAAGAACAGAGGTCATCGTCGTGAAGTAACGCGCATCACCCGATTGTAGCTCGAAATGATTGCCTCTGAATACAACTTTCCAAGGCCTAGACGTCACAGAGCGAAGTGCATTTTCTGCAACATCGAGGTGCTGACGCAAAGCGTTCACACACACTGCGTAGCGAGCAGGAGTGATACCGCGTTTACGTAGGAAAGATTCAAACTGTTGCGGACTCGCAGGCTCACCATCGATGGAGACCAAGACTTTCTCACCTGCTATCGAAATCGAAAGAGACTGCACGTCACGAAACAGTGTCTCTGCCGATGATCCTGATCGAGGCTCCGTCACGCGATCCTTTGACTGCGTCTGCCCTAGTGCAGACTCAGGTGCAGACTGCCGAGGTGCCACTTCCTTCACTGTCTGTCTGGCTTGTTTCTGCTCTGCAGGAGGGACAGAAGCTACTTGCGCAGACGAAGCCTCTTTCTTCAAATTCCATCCAAGCTCACTCCCCCGTCGCAAAATTTCCGCACGCACATCTGCACGAGAAATCGTATCGACAGGATGAGACGGAGAATATCCTCCGTCTGCGTCCAAGCGATACACTGTAACGACACCATTCACTGGACCAAACAAGTATCGACCATCCGCACTCCGGAGAATCCGGATATTGTCCTGATCGCGCACGATCGAGAAACGGAACTCCCTGGGAACCTGTGCCTCTGGAGCATTCTGACGAAGACTCGGTGAAGGTGCTGAGTACGCTCTCTGCATCGCGTTCGCGCGAACCTTCGCCTGGCGGTCCATTTCGTTGATGTACCTGCGCGCAATGTCGAGAAGATCCGGATGAACAGACTGCTCAGACACAGGCACTGCAACCCCATTCTGCACACTGACGATTTTGATCTGACTATCGATGCGTGACGGGATGAAATGCAGATTCTGATACGAGAGGACCTTCATCAGGTTCCATCGGCTCGGATCGTATTCATGGTCTCCTGCCTCCGGGACAATCACACTCCAACGGAACTCTCGCATCGCTTGTGCGAGTGCATTATATCGATTGCCCGTCTCCACCCTCGGTTGCACCTCCGACGTCGAACGCAATCGTTCGTTTGTTCTCTGGCGCCATTCTGGAGAGCGAGACAACGGCATGGAGGGAAGAAAAGAAGAGGAGGCAACCGACTTATAAGCGGAAGCCTCCTCAGAAAAAGTCGAAAAGAAACAATTACTCGAGGCTACCTGCCGGAGGAGTTATCCTTGTCACTGGAGGCTTCGGTGCAGGTGTTGGCGTCACACGTACTGCAGGTGTTGGAGCTTCCACCCTTGGAGCGGGTGCAGGAGTGCTCGATGGAGCCTTTTCATAAGCAGAAGCGAAGCCACTCTCGAAGACCTGTTGAACGCCACCAACGTTAATATTTCCTGAATTATGAGGTGCATGAATGATCGGAATGATCACACTGCCATCAGTCGTACTGCGTACGATGCGACCTGGCAATGTCTGCGGTGCCATCTGCTCAATCGTGCGTAGTGTCGATGCTCCTCGATCAGAGACTGAATACATACGAATACCAGCGCGATCCATCGTGAGTTCTGTACGGACGCCATACTTCTGTGCCTCACGACCGGTCCTGTCTGCAATTTCTTGCGCACGTTGCTCAAGCTGACGACGCGCCTTCTCCTGTTCTACGAGACGATTATAGACTAGCTTTTCTGCACGCACCTGACGCAAGAGTTCGTCACGTTCAGACTGCACTCGCTCAGCACGGCCAGATGGGGCAGCCTCAAGAGTCCTGATGCGCTTCTCAAGCTCTGCAATCTTGGTGCCCTCTGCATCCTTCGCTTTTCCTAATTGCTCTGCAGTAGCATTACCAGCATTGAGACCAGATGGAGCTTTTCCAA
>CAZDQZ010000055.1:0-7816 GCA_964507835.1 uncultured Candidatus Peribacteria bacterium
TATACTACCCGTCGCTCCTCTCCCTTTGGGAAGGCGTTTCTATGGATCACGATTCCTCCGCTGAACTCGATTCCATCCCTCCGATACATGCTTCTTCTGGCACAAGGTCGAAGCCGGATGGTCTGATGGGGGATTTTGTACGTCTCAAAGAAGCGGTGCTTCAGAAGCGCCCCGTCCTCAGAGAGATTATCGATCGTTGGGGTAAGAAGACATTGATCGACTACGCCAAAGATTACTTCTCCGTGAATCTGAATCCGCCGATTTTATCGCGTCAGAATGAATTGATTTCGACGATTCACGAGATGGTCACTGAACAGTGCGGTGCGGAGCTCGCTGATATTGCCTCGCGTCAGCTCCAGAAGTACTACTTCGTGAATACTGCCGATCACGTTGGTCCTATCACGCACCCGTGGGCACTCAATACGAGTCTCCTCATCGCGGCGCCCTGCATGGCGCACCAGGACCCCGATCTCCGTGCCGTCATCACGCTGGCCTGCTCCAATGTCTCTCTCAACAATGCGTCGTTCCCTCGTGGGCTTACGTTCCACAGCTCGATGAATGGCAACGTGAAACTGCACCGTCTTTCGTTTCTCCCCAGCAATTCACATGCATCGGCTGCGTACGGTTTCCGTCCGTACACGATGGTCGACATCGAAAAGTTGCGTAAGCTCCTTCGGCAGCTGAAGCGCGATCATGAGATTGCAGGACGGGAAGAGGTAATCATTCAGGATATTCTGACGGAGATCTACTCTCCGGCGGATGTGCTCGGTGCTACGACGTATCCGGAACAGATGATCCGCACGAACCATCGCATTTGGAGGAAGTATTTCCCCGATGACAAGAAGCAACATCCCGATCTCGTGTACCTCGAGCAGGAAACAGTGGTCATTCGCTTGCTCAAGAAGTTTCACCTCTGGAGCGATACGACGATCAACCATCTCCTCTTCGATACTGCGTACGATCCCCTCGTCCATCAGTACTTTAACGGCGTGCTCAGTGCCTTCGATACGAAGGAGCAACGCGGGACGTACCTCTTCTGGGGCGTCTCGAAGGATAGGAATTACCGTGTGCAACTCTGGAAGCAGGGTGGTGAGCTGGTGTCGATTGATGGCAGTGTGCGGATTCGTTTGACACCCGAATCCCTCCAGGAAGCTCTTGATCGACGAGAGATCGTTCCGAGCATCATGCTCATCTTCGCCGTGCTGTCGTTCTACTATGGGCTCAAGTGTCTCGGTGGATTCAATCAGGTGAACTACCTCACGTTCATGAAGAACGCATACATCAAGATGCAAGTTGACCGTGGCAACTACAAGAGTATTGAAGTATGTGCCCGTGCTCAGACGAAAGAGACCGTCGATGGTGTATTCGCTTTCTTGGAAACTGTTGATAAACGCTTAATGCAAGCAACTGGATTGGATCTCATCCTCTACGGTGATGATGAGCGATGGAATCATCTCCTGGCAGAACTGCAGACGATGACCGTGGAAGATGCACTCAATCCCGGTATGGCTGACTTCTACCGTTTCATGTACGTCGGCGCAGAAGCCGATCCCACACTCCTCAACGTGACGTCCGATCAAATCTCAGAGGTCACCGGTCAAGCTCATCGCATCCGCCCTTTCATTCGCATCCACGATTATCCACTTCCTACTCCTGTATGAAACCCTCATCAGCGATCAAAAAAATGAAAACCATCGGTATCCTCGGCGGGATGGGTCCCGTGTCATCGGCACATTTCTATAGCGAGATTTTGACGGTGTGTCAGCGTGAGTACGGAGCCATCGAAGAGTGGGATTTCCCGCCGATGTTTCTGTACAGCTTGCCCGTCGATGAATCGACGAATGAAGGTTTCAATGACCTTTCTGCGGCGCTTGTACCGCTCCTTCCTGCCGTGCGGACGATCGAGAAAGCGGGGGCAGATTTTCTCGTAATCCCCTGTAACACTGCTCACTACTTTCTGAAAGAATTGCAGGCTGAGGTCAACATTCCCATCATCAGTATGATCGATCACGTGATGCAGGAAGCGAAGAAGCAGGGGAGAAAAAAGGTAGGTCTCATGGGTACACTGACGACGGTTTCGACTGGTTTGTACCTCCCATCTGCGAAGAAGTACGGTGTGGAGATTATTTCGATTGAAGGAGAGGAGTGTCACCAGGTATGTCAGGTTATTGGTAATGTCACAAGTGGGCGTGCTACGGCAACCGATACTGATTGTTTACGGACGATTGCAGAGACATTGGTGGCTCGCGGGGCTGAGAGTGTCATCCTCGGATGTACGGAGCTTCCTCTCGCTCTGACACCAAAAGATACCGATATTCCACTTCTCGATTCAGTGAATATCCTTGCTCGCGCCTCCGCTCGCTACGCGTACGGGAAGGAGTAGAAGCCAGTATTTTCTTGACACATTGTCCTTTCTTCCTAGAATTCTTTTGACGATGACATCGGTTTTCTCCCGTTCATCGGCTCTCTGTCTCAACAGTATTATTCGTATTTCCTAACTTCTAGGGAGCTTTTTTGGACGTCTGGATTACCCTCAAGCTCCCTGGAGCTTCTTTTTTTTGTATGGCTCCACTCACACTCGAAGCAGATGTTCAGTTACCACCGCGTCTCCATGCACCGTCGACACTCGATCGTGTCTACGTGCTCATTCGAGCAAAAGCTATCGCAGATGAGGTACGGGGGTATCTCTCGTGGGCTTTTGAGGGTGACTCATCTGACTATGTTCGGGGATGGCATGCATCAGGAGAGAGGGGGACAGTCGATGCAGAGTATCTACACCAATTGATTGAAGAAGACCTGCGTGCACAGCTTGGGGTTCTCCTGCTCATGGATGATGTCTCAGCACTGCATCATGGATTTTTACAGCCTAGACGAGCTCGTCAGATCGTGATTTCCGATCAGAGCTCGAGAGCGTTTCGTCGTAGAACACATGAGCACGGTATCGATCCAAGAAGGCTCTACCATTTCATTCGTCGTACGGAAGACACAGAACACGTGTCGTATCTCGAAAAATTATGGAATGTCATCGGCAGGCCGAGATCGTGATTTGTCCGTCTCGTAGCGATTTGTGAAGTGTATGATCTGTATTTTTTTCATCGATTCTTGCTCCTTGCTATGATCTCACCATGGAAAGCACTAGAGATATTCTGCCATTTCCTCATGAAATTCCTGCGGTGAAAGGACCGAATGTGCTTGGGGTATCCATCCAAGCAAGAGGTAATTTTTCTTCTCCAGGTTCGAGCGAATTTCATCCGACGACAGGTGCTCGCATACTTCTTTTGATGTCAGGATCACGTGATGCAATAGGTGATATCCATACTCTCTCGATTCCCTGTGTTCCTATCGATGTAGAGACGCTTGATGGCATGGAAGATCGATCATGGAAGGATATGGGGCGAGAGATTGCTTGGATGCGTGCAATAGGAGTGCGTGGCAGGCTGATGGCAGACACACTGTCCTCCGTGCCATTTCGGAGGCTTTTTCTAAATCTCCGGTTACCATCGGATGTTTTTGTGATTCAAGGGCAATTGGAAAAAGCAGTCATCGATTTACCACCAGAGATTCAAGCTCCAAGTCTCGATCATTATTTTATTTCCGGAACGAGCCTTCGTACTGTGGATACTTTCAAAAACCGACCGGGAGGCGGAACGAGAGTGGCGGTGTGATGTGTATTGAATGGCTCCTATGCTCTGCGAAGTTTTTTGTAGAGCCTTTGTATCACTACGCATTCTCTCATGCACACAAAAATCACATAGTATGTAATGGTAAAAAAAACCGCCGAAGCGTTGGGTGCAAAGCTGTAACAACTGCGAAGACAGGCTCCGTCTGTCTGGAGCCACTCCTCTTTGGGGTGAGCGTAACTCCCTTCGTGACTCAGGAGCCTCCCGCGCTTTGTATATTGCAGGCGAAGGCGATGTATTCCCAATCACTGCGACAATAAAAGAACCGCCGAAGCGTTGGGTGCCGTAGGCGGGTCCCGACGCTGGAGGCGCACCTTGAAGGGAAAGTGAGCTCACGAGAGAAAACCGACAAGGTTTTCTTTCGTTCTTTGTGGTGCCCAGGAGAGGACTCGAACCTCCACGACCTTGCGATCGCTACCACCTCAAGGTAGTGCGTCTGCCAGTTTCGCCACCTGGGCACGTTCTGCGGTAAAGATCGAAGCCATAGAGTACGAAAACTCTTCGGCGCACGCAAGTGTATCAAAGGTTTGGTGATGAGACGAGTCTCATTTGCGCCTACTTCCGTAGCAAATCCCTGATCTCGGTCAGGAGCTTGATGTCGGCTGGTAGCTCAGCGGGAGCAGATGGGGCGACTGGCTTCGGCTTCTGGAGCTTCATCATCGCTTTGATCATGAGGAAGATGCAGAAGGCAACGATGACGAAATCGACGACGGACTGTAGAAACATGCCGTATTTGATCGATGATTGACCGATGGTGAAGGAGAGCGAAGAAAGGTCGATTTGCCCCAGGATGATGCCGATCATCGGCATGAGTACGTCACTGACGAGCGATGTGACGATCTTGCCAAATGCTCCTCCGATGATGACACCGACGGCGAGGTCGAGAACGTTTCCTCTCATGGCGAACTCACGGAATTCTTTGACGATGGACATGGGGAGGGGGGGTAGGGGAAGTAAGGGGGGGTAAGGTAGGTGAGGTAGGTGAGGTAGGTGAGGGAGGTGTTCGTGGATTACATTATGCCACTTTCCCTTTGATGTACTGATTACTGCCAAAGGTCATGGCGAGGTAGGCCTTCGCTTCATCGGTATACGTGGCATCGGCATGGAGCGTCTGTGGTAGCCAGAGGCGCGTCACTTCACTCACGTCCATTGCTCCGCCGTACCCATTGTCTTTATTTTGTACGATACCGTTTTTGATGATCTTGAATGACCAGTGGAGATGTGGACCTGATGACATTCCACTCTTGCCACTCTTTGCGATGGGGTCACCCTGGTAGATCGCCTGTCCGTTCGTCACGAGTACTTGTGAGAGGTGAGCGAGAAGACTTCTGCGCTTCCCATCGTCGATCGTGAGTGAAAGACCGTAGTTCTGAGACCCTTCATCCTTGATCGTCGCAACGCCATCGTGTGGAGCGTAGACCACGGTGCCCTCAGGGATGCCAAAATCGATGCCTTCGTGTCCGAGGAAGCCGAAGGGGGCGTACATCGCCGGGTTCTGCCCAAAGCCCTGAGTGATGAGTGGTGTGCCGGGGAGAGGGGAGAAGATCATGTGTGAAATGTATAATGATTAATAATTGATCACAGTGTACATACATAGATTTATTTCAGCATTTACAATTTCAATATTGTGCTCTTTGCCATTTCTTTTGGCGCTCAAAAGAAATGGCAGAAAGAAAAAGCGTGCGCCGACTCCCACGGCGCTCCGCATCAGTGCGTCGCGCCAGACCGCAGACCCCCACCTGCGGCGCACACCATCCCTTTGGATGCTTTTTTACGCATGACTGACTACAATCATGTTATCTTTAACATCTTATTCTTATGATTGAATTGCAACGCAAACTCCTTGGCGACAATGTCCGCAATGATGCGTTCTTCCGTGCGCTAGAAAAAGTCATCAAACGTGGGAAGACGACCGTGCTCGACCTCGGCTCTGGGACTGGGTTCCTAAGCTTCCTTGCCTCGCGCCTTGGCGCGAAACACTGCACACTTATCGAATCAGGAGAGATTGGGTCACTCGCTCCTTTACTCGCGAAACGTAATAAGATTTCGCACTGCACATTCATCGATGCGCATTCGACGGATGTGCCGGTGAGCGAGAAAGTAGATGTGCTCGTCTCCGAGACACTTGGGAATTACGCGCTGGAAGAAAACATCATCGAGAGCATGGAGGATGGGAAGCGATTTCTGAAAGATGATGGAGTGATTATTCCCGGGAAAATCACGCAGTTCGTGTGTCCGATCGTGCGTGATCGCGTGCAGAAGGAGATCGATGTGTGGGACACGGGATATGATCTCGATCTCGCTGAAGCGCGTGAGGTGAGCCTCCATAATATGTACGTAAAGACTCTGAAAAAAGAAGATCTCCTAGTGGAAAAAAGTGCCATTCGCGCATTCGATCATATTGATTTTTCCTTGAAGAACCAAAGCGTGCGGAAGGCGAAAGAAGTGTGGAAGGCTGAGCAGGCGATGACAGTGTACGGCTTCGGTCTCTGGTGGACGGCGGAGCTTGTTCCCGGCATTTCACTCTCGACGAGTCCTCTCGAGAAGCCAACACACTGGGAGCAGATTTATCTGCCACTACTCGAGCCGGTGACGCTCAAGCCTGGCGAATCGATCGAGTTTTCACTTGTTTCAGACACGACGTACGAGGTGAAGGTGAACTTACTCTGGGCTGTGAAGAAGCTGGATACCAAGGGCAAGGTCATGAGTCAGCAACAGCTGGATATGCGGAAGGGGTGGGTGGGCTAATGTTGTTTTGCGATAAACAATACGGGGTTTCTTTCGGAGGTATCGTATGAACGTAAATGTGCTGGAGTGCCGTCGGATTCTTTGACCTCTGATAGTCGACCTTTGCTTTCAAATCCCTGATGAGCTTGGAATGCAGTGATGGCATCAGCATCAGCTGAAAGTGCGTACATCGGACGTGGGCCAGCTTTTTTGATTGCTGCATCCATCACCATACGACCGATACCATTGCCGATGGTCCCTGCCCATACCGCAGATAATTCGAGCCATTTTTTGTGAGGAAGCACCGAGAAGCCTCCAAGAGGCGACTCCTTAATGCGTAGGAGGTCGTGGTTATCTTTGAGTCTCTCCAATTCATCGGGCCCGCGAGTACGGAAGGCTCTTTTTTGTACATTCGCTTCGATCACGGCATCGAGAATACGCTCTTCTTTTTTGAGGAGAGGGGAAGAATGACACTGTGCTTCATCAATGATCATTGTGCCATCGCCCATCCACTGTAGTAGCTCCTTCTCTAGACTGTCAGTCTTTGTAATGACGACTTTGCCTACAATGGACAGTGCTTCACGCACTGCTTGTAGCTTTTTGAGCATCCCATCTGTGACAGATACTGTTCTGGATTGTTGTTGCAGAATTTCATCTAATTTTTTGCCAAGGATGGCAGGAACAATCTTGCCCTGTGTATCGAGCACTCCACCAGTTCCTGTGAGGAGAATAAGTTCCTCAATGCGATCTCGGTATTGTTGCGCTAGCTGTCGTGCGATGTCATCGGCATTCACATTCACCAGTTGTTCATCAACCATTCCCGTGAATCCAACAATCGATAGTGGAGCATCGGGTAGTGCTATTTCCTGTGGTACTCCCACGAGTCCGAAGCGAGAATCTTCTATCATGGAACATTTCACATCGCTGGGTTCTACAAATACAGGAGAAGGAAATGATGACTGTAGTTGTTGACGCATGTCACGATATGCAGGGATGACACCAGCATTCAGCACGTCTGCAGTTGTCACTCCAACACCGTCGATTTTTTCTCGAGGAGTCGTTGCATTTTTTGAATACTCTTTCGTGATTTGATCACCGCCACCAAAGCAGAGAACAATGTTCACACCAAGAGATGTGAGATGCGTGATATCTGCTACCAGTGTAGAGAAAGCCGTGCTATTGATCTCGGCTCCGCTGACTTTCAGTACCAGAGTTTTTCCGTGGTAGATGTCGGCGTAGGCCTGTGCTTCACGTGTTATGGTGCTCAGCATGGTCTAGAAAAATCCCTCCGCATTGTCCGGAGAGAGAGGGGGGTAAAAACTATATGACTTCCCTTCTCACCGGAGCGGTGAGCGACGACGGATCGAGAGTGGTCGTGGAAGAGTCACGCGCGCATGATAAGTATTTTT
>CAZDQZ010000056.1:0-3938 GCA_964507835.1 uncultured Candidatus Peribacteria bacterium
ACGAGTGCGATGATATCCGGATCCATCCGGAGTGCGATCTCGTAGATCATCCAGAGGAAAATGCCGTTCACCACCATGTCGGTCAGCAGAGTGGCGATGAGTTTAAAAGGTAGAGTCACGAGCTTCAGGATCGGTCGTATAAGGAAGTTCATGAGCGTCAGTAAGCTCCCGATGATGATGTATGCAGGCAGTCCGCCGAAGATCGTGATGTACTCAGGAAGGTACGTGTGAAGAGCCCACGCGAGGAGGGAATTGAGAACCGCCGTGAGCGCCAAGCGAACAGGAAGAGAGAGGTGCAGAATGAATAATGAAAAATGAATAATGCACTATTATTTTTTTTCAAATCGTACCGTGATCTTTAGGTCATCGATTTCCACTTTCTCTGCTTTTCCTTCGTTTTTCCCAAGCTCAGACCTTGTCTCCTCGAGAATGAGCGCTTTGTGGGAATCGAGGATGGTGTCTGCTCCGGTGACATCGAGTTTGATGGTATCCGTGAACTCGAGTCCGGCGTCTTTTCTCAGCTGTTGAATGGCGTGGATGAGCTCGCGTGCTTGCCCCTCGAGAGCGAGCTCTGGCGTGAGTGTCGTATCGATCGTTACGACGATGCCGTGATCCGCTGCGACAGATTTTCCTTCTTTGCTCTGATACACGATTTTGGCTTCATCCAGCGATAATTCCTCATCCATGATGAGGATCTTTCCATTCTTTTCTTCGAACTGTCCCGCCTTTCCGGCTTTGATGAGTTCTTGGACTTTGCTTCCCACACGTGGCCCGACTTTGCGTGCATCGACCATTGCTACTTTCAGTGCAAGCGCACTGGGATCCTCGATACTGATCACCTGCTTCACGTTTAGTTCTTCCTTGATGAGGTCAGTGAGGACGCTTGCGGTGTCGGAGGGTGGTAGTGCGAATGTGACGGAGGGGAGCGGAGCGCGAACTTTCACTTTTGCGTCAGAACGCAGTGAGAGACCCAGATTGACGACGGTGCGCGTGTTGTCCATGAGCTTCACCAGTGCGATGTCCTCTGGCGTAAGTTCTGTAACGGTTGGCCAATCCGTGAAGTGGATAGAATCGTGATCTTCGCCCACGAGATTTAAGTAGATGTCCTCGGTGATGAATGGACAGAATGGCGCGAGCAACTGACAGTTGGCGAGGAGGACGCGGTAGAGAGTATCGAAAGCATCATTCATGCCTTCTTCTTTTCCGGCGAAGCGCCTGCGACTGAGGCGTACGTACCAGTTTGTTAGGTCATCGATACTTGCTGTGAGCTCACTGCACGTTGCCGAGAGATCGTAGCCATCGATTTCCTTCGTCATCGTGTTCACCAGTTCTTGTGTCTTGCCGAGGATCCACCGATCGAGCGGGTGCTTGGAAACACCATTCTTCAGAGCGAAATCCATCGATGGCTTCCACTGTTCCGCACCATTCGCGTATGTGACGAAGAGTCGGTACGCGTTCCAGAGAGGGAGGAGCACTGCTCGCACAGTCTCTGCCACGAGCTTCTCCGAGAAGCGCAGATCTTCGCCTCGCACAGCCGGCGAGCTCATGAGTGCGAAGCGCACGGCATCGGCGCCGTACTTCTTCACGATTGCCATGGGCTCGGGGTAGTTCTGGAGGCGCTTACTCATCTTCTTGCCGTCTTCGGCGAGCACGATGCCATTCACGATACAGTTCTTGAAGGGCGGACACTGGAAGAGTGCGCTACTCAGCACCATCAGGGTGTAGAACCATCCGCGTGTCTGATCTAAGCCCTCGGCGATGAAGTCTGCGGGGAAGCCGGGTGGCACATCGGTCTGTGATTCAAAAGGGAAGTGTTCCTGTGCGTACGGCATGGATCCGCTCTCGAACCAACAGTCGAGCACGTCGCCGATTCTGCGGAGTGATGGCGTGAGGGTCATGTCATCAGCTTGTCCATTTTTTGGTTCTTTTTGTACCGCTACGTCGTATGGGAGGTTTTGAGCAACCATCATCAGCGCTCGATTAAAGCCTCCATGAGCGATCAGAAGGACTTTTTTCCCAGCGTATTCTTTCAGTAACCAATCGTGTGCCTTGTGCGCTCGAGCGATCAATTGATCAAAAGATTCACCGTTCTTCGGTGTTGCACGAAGGAACATGGATGATCGAATCTTGGAGCCTTTTGGTCGGTGCTTCGCGAGAATGTCTTCTACGGGTTTGCCACTCCATTCGCCTGCTTTCCGTTCATTGAAAATGGGGAATGATCCTGTAGTATCCATGCCGAGTTCTTTGGCGATGATAGACGCTGTTTCCTTCGCACGTTTTAGGTCTGAGGAAAGAATAACATCGAATGTTTGATCTTTCAGTTTTTCTCCTGCCTTCTTTGCTTGCGCCTTGCCAGTTGCATTGAGCGACATATCGACATCGCTTCCTTGGATGAGTCCCTCTTTATTCAGATCCGTCTCCCCATGACGCACGAGCGTCAGCTCTACTTGTGACTTATGACGTACGACTTGTGACTTTTCCTTCCATTGCAATTCGTCTACCGTCTCCTTGTGCAGATCCATCTGCCGTTTCTTCTCGTGATCCCAGTAGAACGTGCGATAGCTTGCGAGCTCGGGGTAGGGCTGATGCACGATCTTGTGTGGATCTTCTCCCGTGAAGAGGTGCTTGAGGTTCAGCACGAGGTCCGCGTGTGTGACAATCGCGATGGCCTCGCCCTTGTGCTTAGGGAGTGTTTCATCGAGGAAGTCACTCATGCGCCGTTCACACGATGCCCACGTCTCCATGCCATGGAAGTGGTACACGCTCTCGAGTTGTTGCTTATCCATTTTGTGTGCTCTGCGCTCACGGATGAAGGCCAGGTCGGAGAAGTCGATGTGCTTGCCTTCGTATTCGCCGAAGTCGACTTCGCGCAGGCGGTCGTCGATGACGAGTGTCGCGCCCGTGGCTTTGGCAAGTGCTTCTGCCGTCTGCCGTGTGCGATCGAGAGGTGAGCAGTAGATGATCTTGAGTGGATGGAGCGTCGATTTCTCTGCGACGATCTTGGCTGTGGTGTTTGCCATTTTTATCCCGCGTTCTGTCAGCGATGTCCCGGGTTCCTTGCCCTGGTAGATCTGCCGTACGTTCCCCTCACTCTCGGAGTGACGGAGGACGAAGACTTTCGTGAAGCGCTCCGGCGCCTTCGCCATGAGTTCGTCACGCGAGCCAATGACCTCGACCTCGCCTGTGATCGCATTCTTCCAGATCGGTAGTGGTGTGCCCCAGTAACGGTTTCTGCTGATCGCCCAGTCGCGCGCTCCTTCGAGCCACTTCCCGAAGCGACCATCGCGGATGTGTTCCGGCACCCACTTCGTCTTGCTGTTACTTGCGAGCATCTTCTCTTTCAGTTTCTCGACGGCGACGAACCACGATGATGTTGCGTAGTTGAGCAGTGGAGAGTCACAGCGCCAGCAGTGTGGGTAGCTGTGAGAGTAGCTCTCGGCTTTGAAGAGCTTCTTGTTCTTCTTCAGCCAATCAGCAATCAGCTTATCTCCACTCTGGTGATCGTCTTTTGGCTTGGCGTTCTTCCCTGCGAAGTCCGTGACTTCTTTCGTGAAAATTCCATCCATGCCGACGTGCTGGAGCATTTCCACTTTTTCTTTTTGTCCTACCTCGAAGTCATCAGAACCGTATCCTGGAGCGATATGGACGATCCCTGTGCCATCGGTCGTCGTGACGAAATCTCCCGCAACGACTCTGAATGCTTTCCCAGCATATTTTTCCGCGAAGTACGGAAAGAGAGGCTTGTATGTTGTGCCGACGAGAGATTTTCCTGTGATTTCTTCCTTGATGTCGTATTCTTTTCCTTTGAAGACCGATGGAGCGAGATCTTTCGCGACAATAAACAATTTTTCATCGCATACAACTTTCGCATACGTGGTATCGGGATGAACTGCGAGGAAGAGGTTGCCTGGCAGTGTCCACGGCGTTGTCGTCCACGC
>CAZDQZ010000056.1:4038-7745 GCA_964507835.1 uncultured Candidatus Peribacteria bacterium
TCGTATGGTATCACAGGTTTTTCACCCTGAAATATGTATCTTTTTCGATTTGGATGCGATAGAATGTGCCGTCCATGACAGTGAGTGCGTCCGATTTCCTTCGGCATCTTCACTATCTACCTCCTGAAGGTCGGAGAGCTGTTGAGTATGCAATAGAGAAGGCTACCCAGTATCACGAAGGCCAATTTCGAGGCACGGGTCAGCCGTACATCACACACCCGTTAGCGGTCGCTGATTATTTGACGAGGCTTGAGGCGGATGTGCCCACACTCTCAGCTGCGCTTCTGCATGATGTAGTGGAGGATGAGTGCGCGTCAGAAGAGGAGATCGAGAAGGAGTTTGGTCTGGAGATTGCAAGGTTGGTCGCTGGTGTGACGAAGTTGACCAAGATTCATTACGAGGGTCGCAGAGGGGAGAGGCAAGTAGCATCGCTTCGTAAGCTCCTCTTGTCGGCGAGCGATGATTTGCGCGTCATTGTCATTAAGCTCGCTGACCGGTGGCATAATATAGAGACGATCGGAGGATTGCGTCCTGATAAACAAATGAGGGTCGCCAATGAAACACTCGATATTTATGTCCCATTTGCCAAGCTCATGGGTCTGTATGCGCTCAAGTCTCGTTTCGAAGATATCTGTTTCCCGATTGCCCTTCCAGACGATGCGGTTCGTTGGCAGTCAGAAGTAGAACGTATTCGATCGAGTGTCGAAAGTGAAAGACAGGCCTTCATTGCACGCATTGATGCCGAAACTGCGACGACGGTGTGCCCAGATATTGTTCGTACGACAGACTATGAACTCTATACGAAGTGTCAGGGCAATATCGATCGTCTGAAGAATACGCAGAGCATCGATTCTGTCGTTCTTGTCGTGGATAGCAATACGACGTCTTCCTGTTACGAAGTTCTTGGGCAAGTACATAGCAAGTATCCTGTTCGTGCACTCTCGTTCAAGGACTACATTAGCGTTCCACAGCCCAATGGATATCGAGCGCTCCATACCACGATCTTTCTTTCGAAAAGCCATGAGCTTCTCCTTCGTATCCAGACGAAAGCAATGTTCGATTTTGTGCAGAATCGCAAGATGTCATCATGGTTGTCCGATGCTTCCCCACTATCACGTACTCTGTCGTCTCTGACACAACTACCATTTCATCATGATCAGTTTCTTTCTGACCTCAAGACGAATGTTTTGGCTGATCGTATGAATATTTTTACCACCGCAGGTGACGTTGTCAGTCTTCCTCAGGGTGCGACAGGTATCGATCTGGCATTTGCGATCAATCCCGATACCATCAAATACTTGGCTGCCGTCCGAGTGAACGGTGAGGTGAGAGAGGTGACCACATCTCTTTTCGATGGCGATACCGTGGAGCCTGTGCTCTATGATGATGAGAATCCTGCCATGCGTACGACGTGGGTAGAGAAGGCACGTTCTGTAGAGGCACGAGAAGCCCTCAAAGAGAATTTATCTTCCATGCCGATCGATCAGCAGTCGGCAGAGGGCTACTCCGTCCTTACGCTCGAGTGCAGGAAGCGTGCATTGCCTCTCTGGTGGCTCATGCATTTGTCGAGACTGCAACATCAGTTGGCGATGAACCTCGCCCAGCCATCGTTCAGAGATGTCCTGTCGCGCATCGGTACTGGAGAGATCCTCGTGAGCCGTGTTGCCGATGTCTATCGAGATATTCTCTCGGTATCTCCGACATTGCTCCAAAAGTTCCTCAAATTGTTCTTGCTCATGCCTCGCTCTCGCCAGCTCCATAGTGACACCCATATGGTGACACTTGAACTGAGAGCAGTGGATCGTAAAGGACTCATTTACGATATTTCTCGATGCATCGCTGAGAGGGACATCAATATTGCAGATTTCCGAGTGTATGCCCTACCACCGAAAGATGCGCTGTATAGGATGAGGGTAGAGTTTGACAAATTTCATGATTATAGTAATCTATTTGACTCCCTTCTAGAAATTCCAAGCGTGAAGGAGGTAAAAAGAACAAGATGATTCTATACTAATCTGATTATGTCTATATCTCCTGCAAATAACGGTATAAATATAATTTCTGATGGAGCTTCAGGTAGATATGCTGTGACAGCACAAGCATATAATGATTTATGTAGTCATGATGAAGGTGATCCTGAACAACGAGAACACACAAGAGCTTTTATGGGTCGTATACTCACTGGTACCGATGTCTTAGATGATGCTGGGATGATTATTATTGGCCCTGGCCCCTATTTCATTGGCGAACATGGAGAATTTGATCCAACCCTTGCTCGAGTGCAACTCGCTAGACCTAGCGAGGTTATTGTGGTTGATTTTGATCCGAGACATCTACACTCTACTCGAGAGCAAGTAGAAAGAGTATTTTCTAGAGATATTAAACCGAAATTGATACTAGCCAAAAGAGATTTGACAGAAGGATTTTCCTCACAGTTTCACATCATGGTTTTACATCAATTAGAAAAAGTGACCGATAAAGCGAGTTTAATGGATTTTATTGAATGGGTATCGAGTTTGACCGTAGAGAGTATTTCTGATTACAAAAGTCAGCACACCTCTGAATTCAGTGATGGGTATTCAGAGCGTGTCGTTGTATCAACACAGAAAGATTTTCTCGGTATTTCTGGAGTCGCGCAGAATTGTAGGGTTGCTATCATGAATATGATTCTCGCTGGATTCTTTGCACCTACGGAAGCAGAAGTACGTGAAAAGTTTTTTGATCTTTATAATCAGGATCCATCGATTGATATTAGTACAGTATTACAGCAATGGCAGGGACTCATTTTAAAGCTTTGCAATCACTCAGCACCACAATTCTTACGTAAGCTATTTGATTCTCACCCTGATCTAAAGGTATTTGCCACAACGGAAACAAATGTATTGTATCCGGAAGAGGGAGTGATTTCAGATCGATTATCATTACGAAGTATTGAGGATTGTCTACCAAATGGAGTTGAAGTGAAATATAGAGATTTGTTTACTGCTGTTCACAAAGAAGGCGATGATGAAGGGCGCAGAATACATAAGCATAATATCGTGGCTTTCGAAATTGGTAATAAGTCTGCGTAGTGCACCTCTTCTTCGTACGATTCTCACCTACGCTCCTCTGAGGAGGGGCTTCCACCCTTCGCCTCTGGGCTTCGGGGGACAGGTCGGCGGGCAGGCATTTCATTTCCACTTTATCGAGCATCCGATCGCATTCATTTCGTGTACCGGTGGCTCTTCGCCTTTCAATAAAGCAGAGATGGCATCCCTTAGATTATGTTCAGTGACGTTCTTTGGCTCTTTCCAGTTGTCATCGATGCGACCTTTGTACTTGAGCTCACGCTTGCCATCGAAGACGAAGCAGTGTGGGGTGCAGAGTGCGCCAAAAGACTTCGCGACCGCCTGAGATTCATCGACGCAGTACGGGAAGGGGAATGCCTTTTCATCGTGTCGTTCTTTCATCGACACGAATGAGTCGTCAGGATAATTCGTCGCATCGTTACTGTTGATGAGGACAAACTGCACGCCTTCAGGATCGAAATGTTTTTGCATTGCGATGAGTCGATCTTCGTACGCCTGCGCGTACGGACAGTGATTACAGGTGAAGACGATGACGAGGATGGGGTCGTGGATGATGCTGGAATCGACGATGAGGCCATCAGTCGCTTTGAGCGCGAAGTGAGGCATTCTGGCACCGATTTTAAGGATGGAGGAGTTGTC
>CAZDQZ010000057.1:0-7436 GCA_964507835.1 uncultured Candidatus Peribacteria bacterium
GATGCATCGGCAGTGCGCTCTGTCCTTGGGACGATGCAACGCTCGACGCGGATGGGGAGATCGAACATCGCACTGTCGACGTCGGACTTGCTATAGAAATACAGCGAGAACTTGCTACCACTCTCACAGTCGAGATGTACAGAAGGCTCGAATGAAACAGTCGCCATGATCTGCTCAAAGAGCTGATACTGCCGAGCAGAGGGAAGGAAATTGGGCTCCTGCTGGTACGCTAGGAGAATGGTTTCATCCAGAGCGTCACGGGTGATCATGAGTGTCTTACCCTCGGAGAGAGAGACGAAAGAATAATAGGTATTCTCGCCCTCCACACCCGTCACGAACGAGAAGCCCTCATGACCGTGGAGCGTGAACGATTGCTCTGTTTGCCAGCTTTCCGCCTGCGCTTTGATGGACGCAAGTGACTGAGGAATGACGAAGAAGCCGACGACGATATCGCGCGACAGTGGCGTGCAGTGCTCTGGTAAACCGGACGCACCGCATTTCTCGACGGGGATCGCGTGAATGAGCTTCATGCCGGTGAACTGCTTCCCACCGCGTCCAAATGGCCACCATGCCTTCTCCTGCGAAGCGACGAAGATGTGCGCAGGATACGAGACAGAGAATCCGTCACTCATCGAGGAGTACTCCGCGAGGGTTGTCGTGTCTGGCAGTGACGAGAGATCCGTCTTCAGGCGGTAGATCATCTCCATCATTTCCCCACGCGTGACGAACTGATTGTAGGAACTGATCGTCGGAGGGATGGCGTGCTTGCGAGAAAGTGCAAGTGTGTACGGCCGGTACCAGACTGTCGTTTCAAGAAAGTGAGCATCATCTGGATTCACGACAAGTTCGGCGGCATTGGCTAGAATTTTCACGGCCTCGGCGACGTTCACCGCTTGCGATGGTCGGAAGCGTCCATCGGGGTATCCACGGACATCCATCATACGATGGGCGGTGCAGAGATACTTGCCATACCACGCAGTCTTTGACGCATCAGGATACGAAAAGGTATCTCCGTACTCAGGAAGACATGACTCGATGTCGTCATCCGATGCGTAGGCTTCCACCAGGATCTTCGTGAATTCTGCTCGGTTGATCGTCAGGAGTGGGCGGAATGTAGTATCCGCGTACCCCTCCACGATGCCGTTTTTCTGACCGTAGTCGATCGCAGTACCGTAGGGAGTCGTCATGATATCGAGGAAGGATCCTATCCCTCCGGCATACGAAGGGGGAGGAAACTGGGAGAGGAAACTTCTGAACGATGATGAATACGAAATGCGGACGGGGGTACCCACGTCCGTCCACTCATAGAGTGCCAGCGCATCCTCTGGTAGTAGCCGAACGCACCCATGACTCACAGGGATACCAATATGATCCAATGCCTCGAACCAGTAGTTGGATGACTCAGGCGAGCTCCCGAGATATGGAAGAGCGTGCATGCCCATCGACCCGCTCTTCGTAAATGAAAGGTAGTACTGCATGCGGTACGGGGTCGAAAGACCACTGATACGCAATTCTTGTTTCCGATACACCTGAAATTCTCCAGCAGGTGTAGGCGTACTGCGTGCACCTGTGCTCACTGGATACGCGTGGATAGGGACGCCATCCTCCAGCAAGAACATCATCTGCACACCAAGATCGATCATGATTTCCTTCTTCACCGCCTCTGCTTGCAGGAGCGGAGACTCAATCGGTTCCTGCGCCCTCACCGTGAGAAACGCAGAAGAACAAGCTATAGCAGAACCAGCAATGCAGATAGCCAATGCTCGTCGTGCTGATCTCATAGAGGAGAAGTACGTTCATCGTCACTGTATCAGAAGACGCACTCTCCATCGTGATCTGTACGGGGTGCGCTTGACGGAGTGATGGAAAAGAAGAAGCGTGATGACTGAAAAGAATTCTGCATCCATCCGAAAAACGAATAGAGAATATTAAAAAAAATTGTCTATAAAATATGTATTTGATGGCTTTCGTACGTGAAAGGACTAAACTTGGAGTTTACGGAACCCATTTCCCGCTCCCACAATGATTATCAGTGTGGATTCGCTCCTACCGCATCTCAAGGAAAAAGTGCGCCCTACCCAGAGCGATACGTCCAGACACCTCCTTTGTCCGCATTGCGAGAAGCGAACAAGGCTGAATAGACTGGCGGACGGACGCAGAAAATGCACCGTTTGCAAAAAGAAGTTTCGCATCCACAAAGTATCAGACGACAACAGACTTCAGCAGTGCGCAGAGATCCTCCTGTGTTTCTGTTTCGACTTCTCAGCACACCGAACAGCACTCATCACCCATCATGCTTTTCGGCTTGTCTCTCTGTACTTCGATCACTTTCGTCGACTCATCACCGAGCAGAGTCTCACCCAAGACAAGATCAATATTTTCACCGATCACAAGGGAGACATCCAGACCCCACACAATAAAAATCGGTGCCGATGGTGCCAAGGAAAAATCCGCTCCGGAGAAGCTGAAGAACAACCACCGGTCTTCGGCGTACACATGAAAGACAATGGCGAGGTGTCCATCGATCCCCTCAAAGACGATGATGCTGTGCTGGAGTTCTCTACGCCCAGATCGCCAAAAAAACATCGTGAGGTGTATACGGGCTTCATTTGTTGCAAAAAATTCCATCGTTTCACGAAGAGAGATATGCACAAGAAAGATGGTATAGAATCACTGTGGACATGGATCCGCGAACGGATCAAAAGCCACCATGGGAACTGGAAACGGAATACAGGGTACTACCTCAAAGAGCTGGAGTGGAAATACAATGAGCGAAATCTTGAGCCAGATCGACAGGCGATGAAAATCATCGAACTGATGCCGAGAAACTTCCTCACGAGCTGGTCGTTCCTCGAGAAGCATCAGGCGACAAAGAGTGTGCAAACATAGTGTGCAGATATTCGTCCAAACGCATAACGACGCCGTCAAAATGTGACGACTCCGTGTATTCATGGTGACTTGCGCGATCGTGGCTAGGGTCTATCGTGTCAGTTCCTTCCCCCATCCTCGTATGCTCCGCTACCAATCCAACGACCCCACCGTGCGGATCGACAGACGTTTCTCCAACACGCTCCAATCGTGGTTCCCAGAAATCCATTGGAAAACGTTTGCCGAATCCCCTCTCCACTCCGCCGTACGACGGACAACGCACCATCCCCGAGTGTGAGCCGACGAGCGCGTGACAGTACGCACATGACATCGCGGATGACTCACCCTTCATATTCATTCGTTTCCTCTACCCCCCCTATTTCCACTCTCTCTCATGAAGTATCTCTTCCTCTTCTTTCTCCTCATCGGCTCTCTACTCTCTACCACTACGGCTTCCGCACAGCAGGACACGGCATTCTCCCAAAGTCCATTCACCGATGTGTCCGTGAACCGCTCGGACTACCAAGCCATCGAATACCTCCGCACACAGAACGTCGTCAAAGGGTATCTGGACGGCAGGTACAAACCAGACACAAGCATCAATCGTGCGGAATTCGCCGAATTCATCATCAATCCACTCATTCTCGATACCAATGACATGGGAACATGCGTACAGACCAAGATCTCGGACACAGCGACGACGGTCTTCTTCTCCGATGTGTCCAAAGATGCATGGTATGCAGAAAATATCTGCTTCGTCACAACGAAGAACATTGTCGACGGATATCCAGACGGGACGTACCGACCGAGTGATTCCATCGATTTCGTAGAATCTGCCAAAATCATCTCCAATGTCTTTTCCCTACAAATTCAAAACGAAGAGATGGGGGAATTTTGGTATCGCCCGTATGTACAGAGACTCTCCGATCTACATGCCATCCCCACCAGTATCCATCGCTTCGGTCAGACGCTGACGCGCGGAGAAATGGCGGAAATTGTGTATCGCCTAAAAATGGATATCACCAACAAGAATTATATGGCATACGACCGAACAACGAATTCTCTGTACCAAAAGCCAGCCACAGCACCGGAAGCGAGCATAGAGACGCCTGTTGTCGTTACGAATACCTATAGCAGACCCAGTCGTCGCTCCATCGCTGCTGAAGCTGAACGGCTCAACGCACTCCGTGCATCAAAGTAAGTGAAGAACACATCACACTTCGATTCCCCCCTCGCATCATGATAGAAGATTTCACCACCAGCTACGATCTCTACAAAGATGCTATCCTCCGCTACTGCCTGTGGAAGTCCAACAATCGTGACGTTGGACAGGACCTCATGCAGGAAACGTTCCTGCGCTTCTGGATCTGCCTCCGCAACGAAAAAAAGATTACCCACACACGCGCCTTCCTCTATCGCATCGCGCACAATCTCTTCGTGAGTCACATTCGTAAGAAGAAAGAGGCGTCGCTCGATCAGTTACTCGAGACAGGCTACGAACCCGTGATCGATCCGTGGGAGCACGTTCATGACCGTCTGGATGCCGAGCGACCGATCAAAGTAATGCAGAGAATGCGTCCAGCTCTCAAGAAAGTATTGCGTCAGCGTTTCATCCAAGGACTCTCCCCCTCCGAGATCGCCGTACTCTCGGGTGAGACGCCCAATACAATCTCCGTCAGAATCTTCCAAGGACTCAAAAAACTACGAAGCTCCCTCGAAGAATCAAAGCCTGACACTTCTCATCTCCACCTCGCTCTCCCCACCATTCTATGAGTGACGACACCATGAAGCCTGTGCAGGACCGCATCACGAAGATCGTTGAGAATGAAAAGATTCTCAATGAACAATCGGTGAAAGACAAAAAAGTGGAGACCGATCGACGGAACGCAGAACAGAGAAAAGAACAGGAAAAATTGGCGGAGCTCAAGAGAGAGGAGGCGTCCGAGATATCTGCAAATGCACAGAGAGAGAGAACGAATCTCAGGCAATCCTCCGCCGTGAGGGAGATGTCGTGAAGCTCTCTGAGGACATCCAACAAGGATACATCGATGAGGTACGACGTCATGAGCTAGCGGTGAAGAAGCTCACCGACCAAGCAACCACGCTCGAATCGAAACTGCGTAGCATCAAGGGGACGAGGGCCTGATGCTCTCTCCCTCATCGCACACCTCAATACGACTGAGGTGTGAGGTGTTCGGTGTGTGTACTCATAACAGCGTGACGTGCTGTGTGAACGCTATATGTTGATAATGTCCTGAAGCATCCTAGAAACACTCATCTCCTGTAGCACCTGATGGGTTAGCCACCGTCACATGCGCATGGTTGCATGAACAGGGCTTCCCACTGTCGTCACTCATCGGTGTGCCACAATGGAAGCAGAACCTCATGTGTTTGTGTAGATAGGAGGATCGGATATTGTTGTCCATGCAGTACGGGGGGATGGGAAGAAAGAAACCGCTAAGCCCCAGCCTCCCCGATACAGAGTGGAGAGACTGGGGCAACGATACAGCGACGATGTGCTTAGAGCTTGGTAACTTGACCACGGATCGCACCATCGGGATGCGCTTGCGTGTGGACGTTCACGTAGATGCCACCTGCGATGAGATCGTTACGATCCTGCTCGGTGAGACCTGTCCACGAACCTGTCGCACGATTGCCGACGATCGTGATCGTATGAAGGACAGGGCCGTTGACGCCTGTTGCTCCGCGATGGAAGTGCGCGCCTGTGACGACGGAGCCAGACATATTGATCAGTGTCAGCTGATACGCGAGACCGGTCGATGTCAGCGTGAATGTGCCAGTACCGCTGAGAGCAACCGTGACGGGTGGTACCTCTTTCGCACCGATGAGTGTCGATGCAAAACGAACGTCATTGCCGACGTACAACGTCGATGCTGTGTCGGAGAACATGATGCCACCTGCAGACTTGAGATCCGTCACCGTTACGACATAGTTCCTCTGACTCTCCATCACTTCTCCTAGAGTCAGGTCAACAAAACGATTACTCACGAGATGCGCATTTGTCACGACGATGTCACGTCCGTTACTCGTGACACGGTAGTGCGTCACGCTCTCCGACATTGCTTGCTGGAGATCGGTCGAGAACGCGAGACGGAGCATCGTCGCTGTCATCGGCGTGACACTCGACAGGTCTGGAGCGAGCTCACCAAAGGTGAATGTGGAGCTTCCATAGAAATGAAGCCCAGCCTTTGTCACGACATCATTGACATTGAGTAGGTACGGGACATTCGTTTGGAGAGCAGAGCTCAACGTCAGTTCGACGGTGCGATTATCGACCATGACAGCAGTATTGATGCCCACTGGCGCATCCGTGCTGACAACGCGAAGAGCGTAACGACTGGCGCTCCCTGTGGTTGCAGAGCTCATATCGGCATTGAATACGACTCGGACGCGAGTAGCGGATAGAGCCGACACACTGAGGACAACGGTCTCGGAGCTCGTATACAGGAAGGTGCGACTACTCGTGAACTCCACACCTGCGTTCGTTGTCAGATCAACGGCATTGACGCGGTATGAGGTCTGATTATTCAGAGCGGACGCAAGCGTGAGATCTACAATGTTGTCATCGACGAGCACAGCGGATGTCACACTGATACTTCCGCCACCAACAGCATTGACGGTGTACCGTCCTTTGTCCGTCGCGCGGACATTATGAAGATCTGTCGTGAAGACGAGGCGAACACGAGTGGACGACAACGCAACGGCACTGGAGATCTCTCCTTGTACTGGTGTCACTGTTCCACAGTCGATGCCGTACGTCATCGAGGATGATGCGCGCTGGAACATCGTGATCATCTCTGCACGGTTCATGCCAGAGGCGGGACGAACCAATTTTGTGTAATCATCTCCCTGCAGAACGCAGTGATCAGCAGCGGTCTGGATGATGTCGTGATACCACATGTTCACATTGCGATTATCAGAAAAAACAGGGGCCTTGCCCGTGGAAGGTAGTTCATACACGCGCATGAGCAGTGTCGCTGCTTCTGCACGATTCACGCCAGAGTACGGTCGAGCACTACAGGCAGACATCCCGTAGCAATTGCGATCGCCACGCACCCAGCCTAGATGTCCTGCGGTTTCAAAGAATCGATAGAAAGAGGACGATGGAGACACATCGTCGAAGCTCGCGCGCGAGGGAGATAGGAGAGGTTCATCACGCAGTCGTACGAGGAGCTCCACCATTTCTGCCCGCGTTGCCTCATCATTCGGCCGGAACCTGGAGGGGGAAGAGTCCAGAGCACCAGCATCGATAAGCTCACGGACGGCTTCTTCATACCATGCACCAGCACTCACATCGGTGAACGATGTCAGCTTACTTTGTGCGTATGCCGTCGTCGCGAAAAAAAGAACAGCGACTGTCACTGTCGCGAAGAGTGGTAGAACCCTTCTGCCTGTGGGGGAGAAGATGTGATTCATAAAAATGAGAGAAAGAGATAGGGGGGAAAGGACAGTCGTAGTTTGTTGCTGTCATTCATTAGGACACGTGAGATAGGCATTCATGACAGCGAGGGTCATACGGTGGTTGCTTGCAATACATATCTCCTGAG
>CAZDQZ010000058.1:0-7429 GCA_964507835.1 uncultured Candidatus Peribacteria bacterium
GTCGAACCTTGATCGTCTCACAGAACGCATCGATCTCCGGAGCTCTTATTTCTGCCGGCAACATCACCACGCGTGGAACCCTCTCCGGTGCTCGTCTCTACGTTGCGAACACGGCAAGTATCAGTGGTTCTCTCGTCATTGAGAACTCTCTCACGGGTGCTACTTTCTACGGCTTCGGTCTCACGGACTGTAGTAATTCGACCACATCGAAGCTCATCTACAACGCTACGACCGGGAAGTTCAGCTGTGCCACGGATCAGACGGGTGGAGCAGGTGCGCCGGAAGTGGGCACTTCATCATTCTCTGGAGCAGTGTTACGAATGAGTGACTCCCGCTACGTGAATACGTCAGGCGACACGATGACAGGTGCACTTCTGGTGAAGGCGAACCTCTCTGGTTCACGACTGATTATTTCACAAAATGCGAATATCTCTGGCGCACTCCTTGTGAATGGTAATGTGGGGATTGGAACGACGAACCCAGGACAGAAATTAACAGTTGTTGGCAATATTGATCTCAATGTAAACGGATCACCAACGATCGGGAATAATACCTTTGGAGGTAATTACATCACCTTTGCCAACACTGGCATCATCAGTCTCAATGCTCCGAATGCAGTGACGACCATTGCAAGCACGCAGAGTTCTGGTAGCTCTGATCAGACGTCATTTTCTATCGATGGTACGATCACAAAATCAGGAACGACTGGATACACGGGGCTTCGCATCGCTCCAACCTTGAGTAGCTTGGGATCTGGACTCAACTATTTATTCGATGCTCAGGGAGTCGGTTCTAGCAGAACAGTCATTACGACCGCTGGTGATGTTGGTATTGGTTCGACGTCACCGAAAGCTAAGCTCGATGTCGTCGGTACGATTTCTGGAAAGACACTCGTCATCTCGGGCAATGGTTCTATCTCTGGTTCTCTCGTCGTTCAAAACAATATCACGGCTCGAGGGACGCTCTCCGGTGCTCGTCTCTACGTTGCGAACACGGCAAGCATCAGTGGCTCCCTCGTCATCGAGAACTCTCTCACGGGTGCTACCTTCTACGGCTTCGGTCTCTCTGACTGTAGCAACGCCACTACGAGCAAGCTCCTTTACAACGCAACGACTGGGAAATTCAGTTGTGCAACGGATCAGACAGGTTCATACACCGCAGGGCAAGGACTCACACTCACAGCATCCTCCTTCCGCTTAAGTGATACGTTCTCTGGTACAACGGTGAAAGTACTCGGTTCGCTCTCCGGTGCATACATCCACGCGGAGAAGCTTCTCACTTCATCTGGCACACTTGTCACAGAGTCTGGTGCATACATTGATGGTAGTACGTTCGTTGTGCAAGCAGGTAGTAATCGTGTTGGTATTGGTACATCTTCTCCAGCCGCACAGTTGACGATGTCAGGGTCTTCTCCAGAGATGAGGATGTATGCGAATGGTAATTATGGTCGCATGGTGCGCTCTGCAACGAATAATGAATTCTCTTTATACAATCAAGTGCTCGTGTCATCGACACCAGTCGTGGGAGTGGCGTTTGCAGGTTCGAGCAGTCAGTACATCAGTAGCTCAGTAGATGGCACGGGGCTTTCATCGTTGACACTTTCATTCTGGGTGAAGCGTGGTGCCTCTGCTACACAAAAAGGTATTATGCAATGGGCAGATTCCCTTAGTAGTGGCGCTCCATTTATATACTTAAGAGATAATAACGGTACGATGACATGGTATGTGAATGGTGGATTTAATCTTGCTGGAGGTGCGTTGACAGATGATGCGTGGACTCACATCGCAGTGACATGGGATGGATCAGTCTGGAAATCTTTCAAAAATGGGTCCGAGGTTTCGACATATTCAGGTGGCGGATCAAATCAAGTCAATGCTCAATCACTCTACTTCGGTCAGGGGTACGATGGGTACTGGACCGGTTCGATGGATGAAATCAGAGTCTATAATGATGATTTAAACGCCGCGACTATTCTTTCCCATTATAATTCTGGTACAGGAAATTATGGATCTTCAAGTGAGCTGAGTATTATCAATGGATGGCATTTGGATGAAAATTCTGGTGTGAGTGCTGAAGATTTTACGAGTGCGAATGATGATATGGCACTCTCGAATGGGGCAACATGGACGTTAGGAATCGTTGGTGGAGGCTCTGTTTCTGAGGCGCGTCTCTTGAAAATGACCGATGGAGTGACATCTGGTGAGCTAGGTATTGTGACCCTAGGAGACTCTCTCACACGCACGATACTCAATGGCAGTCTTCTTCTCTTTCAAACGGGGGATGTTGAACATATGCGCCTCAATAGTCTGGGAAATCTTGGCATTGGAACGAGTACACCAAAATCAAAGCTCGATGTTGTCGGTACGATTTCTGGAAAGACACTCGTGATCTCAGGCAATGGTGCTTTCTCAGGTTCTCTTGTCGTTCAAAACAATATCACGGCCCGAGGAGCACTCTCGGGTGCTCGTCTCTACGTTGCCAACACCGCATCTATCTCCGGCTCCCTCGTCATCGAGAACTCTCTCACGGGTGCGACGTTCTTCGGTTTCGGTCTCACCGACTGTAGTAACTCCACGACCAGCAAGATCATCTACAACGCAAGTACGGGCAAATTTGCATGCGCAACGGATCAGACAGGTGGAGGAAGTAGTACAGCAGGGCAAGGTCTTACCTTAAATGGTAGCGTCTTCCGTCTCAGTGACTCCTTCTCAGGAACAACGATCAAAGTATACGGCTCACTCTCGGGTGCACACATTCATGCCGAAAAGTCCCTCACATCCTCTGGAGTTTTGAAAGTTGTGCAGTCAATCACGCGTGATTCCGGTGCTCTCGTCGTCGATCAGCGTGCAAATTCTACGGGTGCGTACCTCACATCGAGGGCTACCGGTGCTCCACTGCTCGCCCTTGAAATTGCTGGCTCATCTCGTACGCCTCATATTGCCTTCGGGTATCTCGGTACCTTCGATACGAATCTGTATCGTGTGTCTGCCGGTACGCTTCGCACCGATGGATCATTCCAGATCGTAGGAACACTCTCCGGTGCATATATCCATGCGGAAAAGTCCCTGACGTCCTCCGGAGTTCTCAAGGTGGTGCAGTCGGCAGTTCGTGATTCTGGTGCTCTCGTCGTCGATCAGCGAGCGAACGGGACTGGTGCGTACATCACATCTCTTGCGTCATCATCTCCGCTCCTCGTCCTCAATACATCATCAAGTAATCCTTCTGCCACTCATATTCTCTTCGGCTACCATGGAACATTCGATGTCTCTCTTGCGCGAACGGCAGCTCGTACACTCACGCTCTCCGGTCATCTTCTCCCAGGGAGTACGAATACGTTTGACCTTGGTTCCAACACACAGCGTTGGCGCGATCTGTACTTATCAGGAGGGACGCTCAAGATCGGTGGGAACGGTAACGAAGCGCTCCTCAGGTACAACACATCGGCAAGCCGTTTCTCTGTCAGTACGACATCGCAGACGGATGCCATTGTTCTCTTGAATAGCAACGGGAACGTCGGTATCGGTACGACGTCCCCCAAGGCGAAGCTTGATGTCATGGGGACAATCTCCGGAAAGACGTTAGTGATTTCTGGGAATGCATCTATTTCGGGCGCACTCGTTGTAAAGAATAATATTACGGCTCGAGGAACGCTCTCCGGCGCTCGTCTGTACGTTGCCAATACTGCATCGATCTCAGGATCTCTCGTCATCGAGAACTCCCTCACGGGTGCGACGTTCTTCGGTTTCGGTCTCACCGACTGTAGTAACTCCACGACCAGCAAGATCATCTACAACGCAAGCACTGGCAAGTTCAGCTGTGCGACGGATCAGACGGGGGGAGTTGGCGTCCCAGAAGTGGGGACTTCTTCATTCTCTGGTGCCGTGCTTCGCTTGAACGATCTTCGCTACCTCTTAAAATCTGGCGGTACGATGACTGGGGCGCTCATCATTCAACCAACATCTGTTCGTCAAAAAGCACTCAATCTCGTTGGTTCCGGTAGCTATACTCTTATGAGCGCTTCCGGTGGATCGATCATTCATACGCCGAGAGGCAATCTGTCGTTGCTAGGAAACTACTCAACCGTGGAGCAGGTATCAGGTGTGGCAGTCGCTGGTCGATACGTCTATGCCGTAGATCTATCTGGCGGATTTAGGATTATTGATGCTACGAACCCACAATCACCGACACTGATGAGCAGTCTTTCATTGGGTGGGTTTGCGTATAAAGTTGCTATATCAGGCCGATATGCGTATGTGACGAATGGGGCAAACGGACTACGTATCATTGATATTAGTAATCCTGTAGCTCCCGCCGTCGTTGGCACGCAGGTACTCAATAATGCGTATGGATTGTATGTTGCTGGTCGATACGCGTATGTTGCCGGACAGACGAGTGGTCTGGAGATAGTCGATATCAGTAATCCACATTCTCCAGTACTCGTTGGAACGATTGATACTCCATCTCTTGCGTATGGAGTTACCGTGGCAGGGCGGTATGCGTACGTGGCTGATTATACATCTGGAATCCATGTAGTAGATGTGATGAATCCAAGAAGTCCGAAAATACTCGGTACCTATGTCACGACGAAGGCATATGGCGTAGTTGTTGTTGGCCGATATGCATACATTGCTGATGACTCTTCAGGATTACGCATTGTGGATGTCAGCGATCCGAGTTCTCCAAATTGGGTTAGTACGTTGAGTACAGGTGGGAACGCTCTAGCGATCACTGTTGCAGGCCGATACGCATATGTGACCAATAGTGCAAAAAATATTTCAGTCATCGATATCAGCATCCCTACGGCGCCAAAGTTATCTGGAACGTTCAATTCGACGGGTATCTATCAGGATATCGCAGTATCCGGTCGCATTGCATATGTTCCAGATTCGACGATCGGAGGAGTGGCATTGATTGATCTCAATGGTCTTGATACCCCCACAGCAACGATTGGCACTCTCGAAGCTGGCGCATTGAGCGTCCTTAGCAACAGTCATTTCGATGCTAACCTGACTGTTCATCAAGCTCTGAGTGTGGGCGCAGGTCTGTCTGTTCTTGGGCAGACATCGATGCGAGCTCTCTCTGGGTCTGCACTGATACTTTCTACCATGGATAAAACTGGTCTACCCACACTGACTGTTTCTGGCTCGGTTGTTATCGGAACAGGTTCTACGAAAGGGGGGTCTGCTCTCCATGTAGTTGGTACTATTTCCGGTTCCCGCCTCATTATCTCTGGTACGGGCGGATTCTCCGGTGCGATCATTGTTCGTCAGACTGCAGTCCGAGGCTCCGGTGCTCTCGTCGTCGATCAGCGTAGCACCGGTACCGGTGTGTACATCCGTGGTTCGTACGTGGCTACAAATGGTAATCGCTCACCACTCCTCGCTCTCGATAGTGGGACGGCGAGCTCGCTCGCTCCGCACATCCTCTTCGGGTACAAGGGCTCATTTGATGTCAGCATGTTCCGCAGTGGCTCTGGTGCACTCACGATCGCATCATCGACAGGCAAGACACTCACGCTCGATGCCGGTCGTACGGACGCCACAGGCAATATCTTCGAGATCTTCTCTGATTACTCCACGACCAATAACAAAGTGTTCCGTGTACAGGCGAATGGCACGACGTATGCTGATGGTGCCTACAATTCGACGGGTGCAGACTACGCTGAGTGGTTCTTCGACAGCGGGTACGCAGACCAGAAGCTCCTCCCCGGCGAGCTCGTCTGTATCGATGTTCTGCAGAATAATGCGGTTCGTCGCTGTGAGCGCTCCGGGGATACGAACCTCATGGGTATCGTCTCCACGAATCCTGCGTTCATCGGAAATACGTTCTCCGGAGCGGATGGCATCATGCCTCCAGGCTACGTCCTTGTGGGTCTCATCGGTCAGGTGCCAGCGAAGGTCTCTCTCGAGAACGGTGACATTCACGCTGGTGACGCACTGACGTCGTCAGAGATTCCGGGCGTTGCTCGCAAGGCGAATGCAGGGGAGTCCACGGTCGGTGTCGCACTCGAGGCGTACGACGGCACGCAGGCATCCGACATCATCAACGTTCTCATCTCTCGCAAGAATCAGTCTGTCACGGTTGAGCTCGTCGAACAGCATATCGCCGAATCGATCGCGGACATGGGCATCGAGGACAAGATCGCACAGTCGCTCCAGGATTCTCTCTCCGCTCTCGACCTCGATGACAAAGTTCGCTCGTCGCTCTCGGCAGAGCTCAGTAAGTTTGATCTCGCAGGACAGGTACACACGATCATCAATCAGCATGTTGCGAGCGGATCTCTCGCAAGCGGATCAGCTCTCGCGTCTGCGGAGTCTCGCATCTCTGCGCTGACTGCCAGCAGTGCGGTTCTCTCTGCGCGTATCCAGGGTAATACGGATGCGCTTACTGGCCTCCGTGACAATGTCCACGTTCTCCAGTCATTCTTCACCGATGGCGTGCTCTCCATCGATGCGGTGCACACGACTACGCTCACTGTACAGACGATCACAGCACGTTCACTCACAGTGTCTGGTGCCACCGTTCTGTCGGGCCACACATCCATTGGCAGTCTTGATGTCGATGGATCGCGCATCACGATCGGTTCTCTCACCGCCCCCGGAGCATTCGAGGTTATCGGTACAGTGACGATCGATGGACTCGCACGCTTCCTCGGCGATGTGCGCATAGAGGGTCAGCTCGTGCTCAGCAGTAAGCAGGCTGGTTTCGCCATCATCCCAGCAACAGGTTCCCGCGTGACGGTGCACTTCGAGACTCCGCTCATCGCAACGGGTGCCATCCACGCCACGCCACAAGCACGCGTGGGTGCTGAGTGGTGGGTTGAGTACTCCACGGCCACGGGCTTCACGATCGCAGCGTCGTCCATCCTCGATCACGATGTGCGCTTCGTATGGACGGCAATCGCTGTCGAACGTCCTCGCACGGTCATGGGTACAGGTTCTCTCCATGGATCCGCAGGCCCGATCCCGTTCTACGTCAATCTTCGCGGTCAGCCAACGTCGTCGGATCAAGTGTGGAATGCGTGTATCCAGGGCAGGCAAGTCATCCTCGATGGCAATGTGCTCTCGTGTAGTCGGTACCATAATGCGTATACGTGGGAACACCCCGATCTCCTCATCTCCTTCACGTATAACCCCAATCACGAACCTTCGATTCTCCTGATTCCAGATGGGTACGTTCTCACGACCATCGATGATGGTTCTGGTGACGGCTCTGTCTCCGCAAGTGGCGGTGGCAGTACGGCAGGAGATGCGTCCGGCGGATCGAGTGGTGATGCCGTTGGAGATGGCAGTACAACAGGAGGAGATGCATCGGGTGCCGGTGACACATCCGGTGGCTCAGGAGATTCCGGAGATACCTCTGGCGGAGATACGACCGACGATTCATCGGGAGGAGATACGACGGGTGGGGCTACTGATTCAGGAGGTTC
>CAZDQZ010000059.1:0-7407 GCA_964507835.1 uncultured Candidatus Peribacteria bacterium
CGACAGATCGCGTATATCTTTGCATGTCTCAGTATCGCACTCTCGTGGGGGTTCATCGGATCATATATCAGTGCAACACTGTAAAAAACAACGCAGGAGCCATATTAGACAAAAACGACTACTTCACTGTCCACAGACTCCATCCTTCGCCCTGCTTCTGTAGCTGAAAGAGTGAAGGATCAAGCTTCCACTGCGGGCGTGTCCTCTCATTCCAGAGGACGTACTGCACATGATACTTTCGTAGCATGGCAGAGAGATGCTTCTTCACGTCTGGACAGATGGTCTGCCCCATTCGCCAATGCTTCTGATAGAGCTCTCGCGTGTGAGAGAGGGCAACGCGACTCTGCTCTTCTTGGAAATAAGCCACCCAAGCGAAATCAATCTCGCCGGTTGTCAGAGCTTCTGAAAGACAATACCGCTCTACATACTCCGCTGTCGGGATCACGAGAATTCTGGCGTACTCGATGAAGAGCGTACTGTGCGCCGTCGTCGACCCCACCAGATTTCCGGTATATCCATCGGTGAGCACCACTGCCGGCTCGCGTGCATTGAGCTCTTCGATCGCTGGACGCAGGTGCACGGTATCGTCCGCCTGCACCACGAAAAAAGGTGATCGACTCAGGAAGCCGTAATCATGAGCGGCAGCAACGAGAGGAATACACGCAACGATACCGAGGAACCAGAGGCGCATTCCCATCTTGCGATGAGACAGGACGAACGCAATTAAGAGTATCGCTACCAGACAAACATACGGATAGTAGTGGGTGGAAAATGACATCACTCTCCTCGTCACAAGCTGTTGATTGTACACGAGGAGAAGAGCCGTCTGCATCGCAATGAGCGGGGCAAAACGTGCGATATCTCTACGACGATGGAGTACCCAGATCGTCAGCGCAGTGAGAATGAGGAGGAGGGTGCTCCGTATTGGCGATTCGAGTTCACGACTCAGGAGTAATCCCATCCGGTCTGCGGATTCGGCGAACATCGACAGTTGACTCACGGAGTAGCTCATCCAGAGTGCGGGTGACGCGGTTAGTAGCGCACTCACAGCGACAAAAGGCAGTACTCGTAGATGCTTCATGCGTTCTTCACGAATGACGATACTCACAAGGAATAGACAGCCCCATACTGCGCACACGAATGTCCAGCTCCACAAATACACTCCAACCAACATGCCAGAGAGAGCACCCGCAATGATGGAGCGCGAAACACGAGGCGTGTCCCACCACATCCACATGGTGAGCAAGGTGAGCGCTGTCAGAGGAAAACTGATCGACGGATGAAACATGCGAGCAAACTCACGCATGATGATGAACAGCGTTCCTCCGATACAGAGAGAACACATCTGATGACATCCGCATCGACGTGCGAGAAGAGCAACGATCGGGATGCTCAATGGTGCCAGCAGAACCATGAGTAACCAACTGACCTGGAGCGCAGAGAGGCCAGTCCATGCAAAGAGACTGCCTCCGACGTACTCAATGAGCGAGACTTGTAACCACGTGGGCGCTGTTGGCGCAAACCATACACCATCGGGCACCGATGCAAACGGGTTCAGAAGGTATGGTTGCATGCGAACGATGTAATGCCCTTCGTCCGGTGAACGAATGGGAAGAAGGCCATCATACGAACTGCTACTCATGAAGAGAGCAATCGGAATGACGAAAAAGAGCACCCCTACGATGTACGAGATCAACAGCCAAAACGCATATGTTCGAGTCCGCATGATACGATCACGAGAAGAGGCGAAGGAGAGCGAGGATCCCCTGTTTGAGCGGTGTACGGTGGGCACTCCCCTGCATCATCGCCAATTCCTCTCGATGTGCAATGTACCAATCATACGTACGTTTCAGCGCATCGATATTCGTCTCTTTCGGCTCCCACCCGAGTAGCTGTTGCGCCTTCTTGATCGAAACGCAGTGAGGTTTATCAGCAGTCATGTAGTGGTATCGAACAAGCGGTGACATATGCAGAACATCGAGGATCTGCAGAATGATGCGAGCAGGAGTTGCGGGGATAGGACACACACGTGCAGAAGTCTTGCTGTGCGCGATCAGAAGTTCCAAATCACCAGCCGACGTCCCATACCCTGCGGATCCTGCATTGAAATCTTCATTCTTCGCCGGCCGATTCGCCAAGAGGAGACACAGTGACACGAGATCATCGACACTCACGAACTGGTACGGATTCGTTCCTTTGCCAATGACATACACCCGCTTCCCTCTCGCAATCCAATCGAACAGGATGCCGAAGATTCCCATGCGCCCCGTACCGATGATAGGGCAAGGACGTACGATCGACACATCGAGTGGGTGATGCTTACGAAAATTCTTACACACGTCCTCCGACTCCGCCTTCGATGCCCCGTACGGATCAATGGGGCGTGGCTCAGCGTCATCATCGAGCACTGTGCCATCTTGGATGCCAAAGATCGAAGAAGATGAGAGGCAAATGACCTTCCGCACATTCGTCGCAAGGGCTGCTTCCAAGACTTTCCGCGTCCCTTCAACATTCACTTCTGTGAGTTCGCTCCCCGGTCTACCGAGCGGAAGAACAGCAGCATTGTGATGCACGATGTCCGCCCCCTGCATTGCGGACGTGAGCGCAGACACATCGCGAATATCACCCTGAATGTACCGAACGCCCGGACGTTGCTGGTACACCGGATCGAGTGGCACAAGATCGTACACGATGACTTCCTGTTTCTGTTGGCATAAAGCCTCTACGAGGTGTGATCCCACAAAGCCCGAGCCACCCGTAATAAAGTGTCGCATACGAGCGCGAGTATATCGGAGTCCTCATGAACCACATAATCGTTTTCTAGATCGCTAGAACGGTGAGGAACACAATGAGTATTCCAATGAAATAACTCATAGCATCCTTCACTGCGAACAGAATGGGGTCAACATCCATCTGTCTTCGATGGGCAAGGAACCACATACGCATCAACCAGTAGAGAGTGAGAACCGGCGAAATCCACAACATGGATGGGTGATGATAGAGGAGTGTGGCACGCTGACTATCGATGTAGAGCCCCAGGATGAGGATGGATGACATCCCGCTTGCGATGCCAATCATCTGTAGCAACGATACATCCTGAACGTTGTACCCACGCCCGGGGATACTCGATGCTCCTTCATCCAGGAACCAGAGGAGCTCTGTGTAGCGCTTGAGACAGGCAAGACTCAAGAAAAAGAAAATCGAGAATGTCAGAAGCCAAAACGAGAATGAAATCCCCGTCGCAATATTCCCCGCGAGAATCCGAGATGTGTAGAGGAGAGACAGCACCACGACGTCGGTCATCGGTATTTTTTTGATCACACTCGTGTAGAGAGTCGTGAGAATCAGGTAGCACAGTATCGCATACACAAAGAGGAGGGAGAGTTGCCACGCAAGGCCAATCCCCACAGTCATGAGTGTGACGGCCCCACAGAGTGCGAGAGGAATCGTGAGAGACCCACTTGCGAGCGGGCGATGTCGCTTCTTCGAATGACGACGATCCGCACCGATATCGAAGAGATCATTGAAGAGATACACCGCCGACGTACATGCACTGAATGAAGCAAACGCAAGCATTCCCTTCAGTACGCTGGAGGGCTCGAAAATCGTGTGAGAGCTGAGGATTGGGATGAAGATCAGGAGATTCTTCACGAGCTGATGCAAACGCAACGACCGGAGAAATGACATTGGAGATGAGGACGTTTTTTGAAAAACTCGCTCCACAGTAATCGCAGATCCAAGACGACGACACACTCCCAACGATGGTTGTACCAATATCGCTCGACGTGCCACTTTCCATACTGCCAAATCTGCATGCGAGTTCCCCGCGTAATCAAACCCTCTGTATCCAAACCGATCGAGGAGTGCCTCCGCTTTCTTTTGCCCCTTCACGTTCTCTCTCTTGGTACTCGCAATAACATCATCGAAGTACTGGAGATGTGTGGCAACCTCATGAGCCACAGAAAACGGAGCGGCTGTGACGAGAATCAATCTCCTCCCATTCGCTTTTTGTTCCTGGAGGAACTGCAGAAAACCTGCATGGACGGGGAGTGTGGTCACATCGTGTTCTATGTAGCTATTCACGCGCTCCTTGAGGTAAGACTTCCCGCGGAGGATCCAGAACGGAATGAGAAAAATGTGAAAAAAATGCTGTTTGAGTAACAGCACGCACGCTTCTTGGAAGGTATCCACGAGAACGAGGGTTCCATCAAGATCAACGCAGAGCGGTACATCAACCGACGCATCAGCAGTGACAGACATTGGAAAGCATTCTACATGGAGAACCATGCTCACAAAAATCGACCCATACAATGGATCCTGCACATCGACGATCAATCTCGTATAACTGGCGGAGAGGGGGGGATTCGAACCCCCGAGACGCTTTCGCGTCTACTTGCTTTCCAAGCAAGCGCACTAGGCCACTATGCGACCTCTCCGTATGGAGCAATGATGGAATGAACAACACGAGAACATGGAGTTTATCCTGAACGGCATGAAGGACGACCTCTCCATGCGGGCAGTGAGTATACAAGAAAACTCACCCGGGAGCGATAGTGCCCCGGGTGAGTGCAAACGATGCGCTTATTTCGTGCAGGATCCTGCCATACAACAGTGCAAACTCTTCACCCAACCGAGCACTGCGAGTACGAATGCGACGAGAGCGAGCGAGCAACTCGTTGTTCCGAACTGGAATACCACAGCACCATCCGAGCTCGTCATCACGTGTGTCTGATAGACACCGACGAGAGCAGTGACTGCTGAAACGAAGAGCAGGATGCAGACCACCCACTTCGTGAAAACGCACGTGAAAGGCGGACGCACTGCCGTCTTCTTGTTGAGGAGAGCCATAAGAAAAAAAGGGAAAGAGTAAGTGGAGAGGAGTATAGCAAAGGAAGGTAAGAACGCGTATATCGAATGTCGTATATCGTATGTCGTGCAAGTGAAACTGTAATCGATATACGACATCCGAAATTCGACATACGATTATCGATTCACTCTCAATCCCCCTCCCCGCTATACTCCCACCATGAAGATCTCACGCAACTGGCTATCGGATTTCCTTGAATGGAATGAAACAGATCCTGCTGTCATCGCTGACCGCATGACTCGGTGTATGGGCGAAGTGGATGAAGTCGAGACGCAAGGAAAATATCTCGATGGATGCGTCGTGGGGAAAATCCAAACAATTGCAAAACACCCCAGCGCTGATCGACTCTCGATTTGTCATGTCCAAACTGATCAAGGGACAAAGCAAGTCGTCTGTGGTGGAACGAATCTGCGAGAAGGAATGCTCGTCGCATTCGCGCACGTCGGCGCCACGGTGAAATGGCACGGTGGAGAGACAATGAAACTCGCAAAAGTAAAGCTTCGCGGTATTGAGAGTGAAGGCATGATCTGCGCCGCTGAGGAGCTGGAGTTAGACACTATCTACATCACACAACCATCAGACGGGGAACGACCAATCATGGATCTGAATCGACTCACCACTCAAGCCTCAGACCTCAAAACGGGAACATCTCTTCGGCACGCGCTCGATATGAACGATGTCATCTTCCATATTGATAATCACGCGATCACAAATCGCCCCGATCTCTTCTCGCACATCGGCATCGCACGTGAGCTCACAGCAATGGGAATCGCGGAGTGGAAGAAACAGCAACCAACAATACCAAAAACCTCGTTCCCGAAGACCAAACCATCCTTCACGCTCAAGAATGAAGCACCGGAACTGGTCCCTGCATACCGAGGAGTCGTTCTCTCTGTTGATAGCACAGTAGAAACACCAGACTGGATGAAGCGTAGGCTGGAAGCCACAGGATGGCGTTCCATCAACCTCGTCGTCGACATTACGAACTACGTTCTGATGGAAGTCGGTATGCCACTGCACGCGTTCGATGCCGGAGACTTCCGTGGCCCACTCGTGATCAGACAGGCGAAGAAAGGAGAATCTATCACCACACTCGACGGACAAAAGCGCGCACTCCCCGAAGGAGCAGTCATCATCAGTGACGATGATGGGATCTTCGATCTCTTCGGAGTCATGGGAGGCCACCGCACATCCAACAAACCCACGACGACAACGATCTTCCTCCAGGCAGGTGTCATCGTGCCGATGTCCGTTCGCAAGACGATCGTCGCCATGGGGCATCGCACGGATGCTGCGACCGTGTATGAGAAAGGTATTACGCTTTCTACGGCTCGCTACGGCCTTGCTCGTGCTATTCAATTATTCATGGAGCTTGCGCCTTCCACCAAAATTGCATCATCGTGCATCGAATGGGGCAAAGAGAAACCGAAGAAAGCCATCACCATCCCCACGGACATGTTCTCCTCATTCATCGGCGCACCGATGAAGCCAGCGGAGATCAAGAAAATTTTCACTGACCTCGGATTCGTGCAGAAAGCATCGGGGAAGAATACGGTCATCACCCCACCACAGTGGCGAAGTGACGTCATGATGAAACAGGATCTCGTGGAAGAAGTCGCGAGAATCTATGGTTACGCGAATGTCACTCCAGTGATGCCTGATGCATCCATCGTCATCCCGCCACGTGATCACAGGATCAATACTCTCCGCTCTGGGCTCAAGGAAGCGAAATTCACAGAACTCCTGCACCTCTCCTTCTCGAATCCAGGTGCGATGAAGAAATGTAATCTTAGCCCACTCGACGCCGTCAGTATCGAGAATCCCATCGGCGAAGAGCTTTCACTCATGCGCACGAGCCTCCTTCCGTCGATGATCGAGACCATCGGACGCGAACTGAAAACGCTCGACGGAACGCATCTCAAATCATACGAGTACGGACGTGTTTTCAGGAAAGGGAAGCCTGAAGCTCTCGAGCTCTGTGCCATCGTAGCTACGAAAGGAAAAACGACAATCGCCGATGATCCATCTCTCATCCTGAAGTCTGATATCGCCAGTGTGTGCCACGCAGCTGGGTATGAACTTCGTTTCAAGAAGACGACGGGGGACATCGCGCCATTCGCACACGGAGGACGTAGTGCAACGATCTCCGTCGGCGAAAAAACCGTCGGCTTCCTCACAGAGCTTCATCCGTCCATCCGTGCGACATTTGGCCTCCTCGGTCGCGCCAGTGTCGTCGTGCTCCATCTCGATGCACTACGTTCCATCACCCCAACAACGCTCATCGTCTCCCCTCTCCCCGCATTCCCTGCGGTCGAATTCGACGAAACGATGATCCTCGGTACGACGCCACATGCAGACATCGTGACAAAGGCGAAAGCTATCGATCCTCTCCTCCAGAGTATTCGCGTCCTTCACTTCTATGAGGCAGACGGTATCAAGAACGTCACGCTCCGCTTCACATACCGCGCCAATGACAAGACACTCGTGCAGTCAGACGTGGAGAAAGTGCATGGGAAGGTGATGGAAGAGATTAAAAAGAT
>CAZDQZ010000060.1:0-4120 GCA_964507835.1 uncultured Candidatus Peribacteria bacterium
CCTTCGGTGATGTGTGCGGGGTCTTGGCCTGTTGCGAGGTAGAGAGCAGAGATGATATTGCCCACATGGAGATTACTGCCGATGGCTCCTGCAAGCGCTGAACCGGCTTTCAGCTTCGCGTCGGCAACACGCATCATCGCTTCCGGTGTCGTCTTCAGGATGTCGGCAATCGTTTGCTTGGAGAGCGTCACACTCGCGGTGACTTCGTATCCGCGACCTTTCTCGTGCGTGCGTCTGCTCGCCTTCTTGTCACTGTCGACATTCCCTGCAATCGTGATGCATTCGATGTCCTTGTTCTTCGAGACGATAAAATCCGCCATTGCTTGCGATGCAATCGTCACCATATTCATGCCCATCGCTTCGTCGGTGTCGGCTGAGATCGTCAGGAAGACATATTTTTTCTGGAGATCGATGTTGTAATTCTTGATCTTCAGGTGACTACTTGTGGCTTCTGCGACTGCTTTCCATTCTTTTTCGTTGTCGCGTATCACTTTGATGATGCTCTCGGCACCTTGTGTCTTCGTAGTAAATGCGAGTGATCGGGTGATGCCGTGATCGATGGACTTCGTGATCGTCACTCCTGTCACCGAGACCGCTTTGCATCCTCTGTTCACACTCGCGACGAGAGCGCCTTCTGTCGTGGCGAGTGGGAGGTGAATCTCCTGTACCTGATTATTGGAGAAAATTATTTTCAGTGGCCCAGCGTAGCCAACGGGCACAGGGACCACGCCGAACATCTGTTCACAGTTCTTCTTCTCCGCATCACCGACAACACCGTCTCGGGGTTCTGTCTGCGTGAGATCGACCCCGAGCTCGCGTTCGATGAGTGTCCTGCGCTGAGAGATGCGCTGGGAAGAGGAAAGCTGTTCGGGGAGGTTGCGGAGATCCATGGAGTGCCTAGTGTAGCATGTTGCTCTGACACCTTGGATTCATGCCACACGCACGAAGCATCGTGCTCCCTTTCAACATTATATATCTTGTTTGGGAGCGGGAAGCCTGCCCGCCGAAGCTCGAAGAGCGCAGGAGGGCTTACCGCGGTCGACAAGTGATCCAGTGTCTATAGTACTTGAGATCCCTTTCCTATCTTCGCTTTGAATATCACGCAGTTCTTTTGTGCCTCAGCATATTCTTCAATGGCAGATTTCGCTTCCGTCGTACAAAACAAGTGCACCGTGGGCCCAGCGTCCATCGTGTAGAGCACTTCCAGGTGATCACTCTTCCGTAGCGATTCGATCTCTCTGATGATGCGGTGTGTCTCGGATGAGAGATACTGGAGTGATGGCGTCTGTGTTTCCATGACGCGGTGCATGTTCAGAGAGTCTTCCTCACTTACGTGTTGTAATTTTTCAAAATCTTTCTTCTGGATTGCATCGATGCATTCTTGCATTCTCCGAGGAATTTCTTTGATGCGATGCTCAAAGAGTGGGCTCGTTTGTGCCATTGCGTGGCCTTCCGTCGATCCAACCTTTTTTTCTTCTGTGCTCGGTACGATGATGATGTCGTGGAGCGCCCAGTGTGACTCCGGTGCGATCTGCTCGGCGTATGCGGAACGAATATTGTCGCCCTCCGAATTTTTCAGTGCGACGAATCCTCCGTAGATACTGCGGGCAGCAGATCCGGAGCCGAGACGTGCGATGATGCTGATGTCCGTCCGTGAGAGTGGCGCCTTTTTTTCTACGAGCCCAGCGTATGCTTCGGCGAGACAACTGAAGACCGCTGCCGAGCTTGCGATGCCGATGGCGGGAGGGATTTCTGATCGGATGATGATCGATACTGCTTCTGGTAATCCTGGGCAGATTCTGCGCGCGAATGCGTAGTGCTTCTGGAGGCGGGCGATCGATTTTTCACTCTGTGGAGCCGGAGTGCCGTCAGCATTGAATGACTGCACGGTGAATGTATCCGATGCCTGTACATCGGCAGAGATGCTTGGTTGATCGAGCGTGATCGAGAGTGAGTCGGCTTTAGGGAGCCTGAGCTCATTGTTGCGATTACCCCAATACTTGATGAGTGCGATGTTGGGAGTGGAGAGAGCGGTAGGCATTTGACAAAATTGACAAAATGTAATTTATATGTAAATTATATTGTATAGATTATGGAAAAGCCAACACATCTTCTCTGTGATCGCGATGGCGTGTTACGTCGCGAGACTAAGCGATTTCCAGGAGTGAAGGAATTGTTTGCTGCACTATCCCAACATCAAATCCCAGCAACAGTGCTTTCGAATGGTTCTCGTGATAGAGGGTCAGACCTTTTGCATGATTTATGCGATCCTACGAAGTATGGAGTTTCCCAGTCTGATTTGCCAAGAGCGATCACATCTGCAGATGCGACTGCCCAGTGGCTCCAAAACAATAATCGAGATTTTTCTTCGGTACTTGTGTATGTGATTGGCGATGAGGGAATACGAAGTGCATTACGAGAGATCAGTATTCCACTCGCTCCAGATGATGCTTGGGATGGCCAAACATGGAAAGAGAGGGTGCCAACAAATGTGGTATGCGGGTTTTCAAAAGAAGTTAATTATGAGCAGTTGGCGCTAGGCTGGAATGCAATTCGTCAACATGGTGCACGATTGATCGCTACGAATTGCGATCCTACGTATAGAAATGAAAGAGGTGAGCTTCTTCCGGCGAATGGTGCTGCAGTTGCATATTTGGAGACAGCGTTACCCGCATCGACCAAGGCAACCGTGATCGGTAAGCCGGGGACATTCATGGCAGAGATGGCACTACAGGAGATGGGAGCAACAAAAGAAGAGGCTCTCGTCGGAGTGCTTGGGGATTCGGTGGAGCAGGATGTATTGCTCGCAGAGAATTTGAGAGTGGCAGGCTGGAGAGTCGCAATGTACGCTGTGCTCTCTGGTGTTCTCGCTCGACAAGAAGCGATCAATCATCCTTCCATTGATCAGATCTTTGATGATATTACTGATTTTCGAAAGAGGATGTTTGGAGAATGTGGTTAGGAAAACATAGTACCATCCCCCCACCCCCCGTCCGTCCGCCTGCGCCGAGGACTTTCGCAGATCCTCCACCGCTTTCTATTTCGGCGATGAGTTTTTGCACTGTCTCAGGGACGACTCCGAGAGCGACTTGAGCTCTATGATGATCTTTGATGATGTCTTTGAGCGGTTCGCCTTTGAGGATGCGATCGGTGCAATGGCCGATGGTTTCGATGGCGCCGTGCACTTTTTCTTGATCATCGATCGCGGGTAGATACTCGCTCCCATGAGTGGAATTTTTACCTGAAACAAGGGGGCGCGATGCTTCGCGCGCGTGACATTTATAGCGACTCTTCACCCACGCCACGAGCTCCGGTGTCGTTTCGTTGGGAGTTCCTGTATCGATGAGCGACATCCCTGCGATAAGATCCTTCGGGAGAGCGATGAACGCGGGCTTCGAGCCTCGTTTGAAGAGCACAGGTTTCTCGTGCCAGATCACCGTAAAGTCGAGTCCACTGTTCCCCGGATTCACCTCATCTTCGATGTCTCGTGCAATCTGCTCACAGTCGTCGCCGAGGGCTACTTTTGTTATTGCGATGACGAGAGCTGTCGATGAGCCCATGCCTTTGCCGAGTGGCAGATGATTTTCGATCGTGAATTGTCCTGTGATCCCGGTTTTTTCTGTAATGAAACGCGCGATTTTTTGCGCATACTCTCTCCAGTGGTCATTAACTGTTTCATCATGCCAATGTATTGTCGATGCATCATTTTTTTGGCTTTGAATAAATGAAATATGCACTCTTCGCTCTGATGGAATCGCGATGCCCGGGTAGCCGAAGACCACGGCGTACTCACCAGAGAGGATGATTTTGCCGGAGGCGGAGGAGGTTCTTTGTATGTTCAATATCGTATATCGAATTTCGTATGTCGTATATCGTGTATGTAGGTATTCGACATACGATCTACGACATTCGACATACGCGTTTATCCCCCAAACCTCCTCTTCCTTTTATCGTACTCATTCACTGCATCTTCGAGGTCATTTGTCGTGATGTCCGGGAAGTATTTCTGGCTGAAGATCCACTCGCTGTAGGCAGTCTGGAAGAGGAAGAAGTTACTCGTGCGGTGTTCGCCGGAGGAGCGGAGGATCAAGTCAATGTCGGGGAGGGAGGGTTGGTCGAG
>CAZDQZ010000060.1:4220-7397 GCA_964507835.1 uncultured Candidatus Peribacteria bacterium
GTACAGTTTTTTGTTTTCTCTTCGGTTTGTTCGATGAGCTTCACAAGACTTTTTGGCAGTCTGTCGCGACGACCAGAGTGGAGAAAACGAGTATTTTTTTGCAGGAGTTCCTCGCCTTCTTTCCTGAGATAGTCCTCGAGCATCCTCATGAGCATCGAGACTTCTTTCTCGTCACGTTTCCAGTTCTCGGTCGAGAAGCACCACACGGTCAGGACACCGACACGTGGATCATTCCTGCACCAGTCGGTAAGTGTACGGAAGTTTTCGATGGCGACCTCATGCCCTTTCCAGACAGCTTCTAGTTTATGTTCTTTTGCCCATCGGCGATTGCCGTCGGGGATGATGGCGAGGTGGAGGGGGTGAGAAGAGACAGTCATGGTTCTATCGTATATCGAATGTCGTATGTCGTATATCGTGAAAAATGCGCATTCGACATTCGATCTACGATATTCGACATACGTCTATGTTTCGATTGCTACGGTAGAGTAGCGAGCACTTTCCTGAGTCCGATATGAAACCATGGTGCGTACTGATGTGGTTCACATGTCATATCGCTCAAGAGTTCATCGATATTCATCCATTTCGTCTCCATGACTTCCATGGGGTCTGGTCGTAGTGGTGTTTTTGGATCCATCGTACCGATGAGGATCGTGACGTATTCATGTTCCACGCCTGTGCCCCACGGATCATCGGCGCGGTAGACGAAGCGTGGGCCTTCGGAGAGATGTGTCCGCACACCGAGTTCTTCCTGGAGTCTCCGCTCTCCTGCCTCCGATGGAGATTCGCCCTCGAATGGATGACTACAGCACGTATTCGCCCAGATTGTCGGCCAGAGCATCTTCTCCTGACTACGACGTTGGATGAGGACTTGTGTCTTCGTGGGATCGAAGACGTACACGGAGAATGCGAGGTGCAATTTCCCAAGTCCGGTGTGTGCATCGAGAATATCGGTTGTGGATAGTTTCTTGCCGAGTTCATCGACGAGGGTGACGGTGCGGGACATGTTGAGGGCTGGAAAGTGGATGAGGGCAGGAAAGGCAGGAAGGTCGATCGTCGACGAATGTCGAATTTCGTATGTCGGATATCGTGTTTTCAATTGAACTTTGCAGACCTTTCTTACGACATACGACATTCGATATACGACATTCGAAGCAAAAGGTCGATTGACGTTGTTCCTGAATTGATCCCTCGCCACTCGAACCTCACTTCTCTCAGCAGTATACTTGTCACCACAGTTCCGATGTTCGCTTATGCAGAATCCTTCTTTTTTCCGTCGCATTCGCAAGCACTATGTAGCGTTTGCCCTCGTTCTCCTCGCACTCTTTTCATGGATGCTTCGCGCGTCGTATGAACAAGGCTCTATTCGTGCCGCACTCAACGTCAGCGATATTCCGATGGCGATCGCCAAGGATGATCGTGTCGCTGGCAATCTACAGATGTTTCTCAAGCTCGATACTGTCGCAGGGAACGCGGTAAGCGCGAAGCACAAAGGCGAGATCGACATCGATTCGTACGCGTGGGGCGTCGATCGTCCTGCTGGGAGTACGAAGCCAGCACTCCAAACATTTACACTGACGCTTCCAGCTGGTCGCGCATCTCCGAAAATATTTCTCATGAGTGCGGGGGGTGTGAAGTTTCAGCGCGCCGTGCTCTCAGTCCAACAATCCGGTACCGAGCAGGATTTCCTCCAGTGGATCCTAACCGATGTGACGATCACTTCGTACAAAACCGTTGGCAATATTCGTGGTGATGGCATCACCGATCAGATCGTGCTCAGTTTCGCGAAGGCGGAAGTGCAGTACACCCCGCCCGAGGGGGGTGCCCCTGTGAAGGCAGGTTGGGATCTGCGCACGGGGAAGTCGGTGGGGTATTGATCGATCACAGATCAGCGCTTGATAGTCTAGATTTATATTTGTTGTCTAGTAGTATTAATGAGTATGGAATTTTCTCGCGCTATGGATACGGGGCATGATATGAATGCAGTTGCTAATTTCGTTAAAAATTTTGCTGATACAGCATTCAGTACTCCTTTAAAGACCTTTGATCACCACTTTCGTCGGATTTGTGTGGATGAACGAGATCATCAGCGGATTATCACAATATCCGATCTACATACGCCAATTGTTCCTGGAGTATCTCCAGACACAGTCACCATAACTGTTCGTCGTATCAATGATCAGCTTGAGTGTCATATATCAATGCAATCCACATCCGTCGTTCACGGTGTCAGAAAGTCGTTTCATGATGTCCTTCTTTCTATTGTTTACCATACAATAGACGATGAATGCAGAGTTGATGGAACACCTTTTTCTTCTCAGTATTTGTTGCCATTTGCCCAAAATCTTCTCGATGCTGTGCGTGTCAAAGCAGAGTCTCAATATGTAATGGATCAAGACGATATTAGACAGACAGTGTAAGGCGATTTGATGATGCCTGATTTTTGGTATTTTTTTGGGTGACAGTTTCTGCAATGAGTTCACCAAGACGCTCCTTCCTCACGAGCTCTGTCGCCTTGAAAAGGCTCTCGAATGTCCCTGCGTCGATCCATGGCTTCTGGAGGATTGTCGCCCGTGCCGTGCCCTGCTTCACGTACCAATCACTGACGTCGGTAATTTCGAGCTCTCCGCGCGCAGAGGGCTTGAGGTTCCTGATGACATCGAAGCAGTGCTTGTCGTAGACATAGCATCCCGTGACGGCCATATTGCTCTTGGGTTCGACGGGCTTCTCTTCAATTGATGTGATGCGTTCACCTTCCATCGTCGCTACACCGAAGCGCTTGGCATCGGGAACTTCTTTCAGGAAGAGGTGGGCGCCCTCTGTGAATGAGCGGATCGTATCACCGAGGTGATCGAAGTAGATGTTGTCGCCCAGGATGGCACAGACGTCGTCACCATCGGCGAAGCTCTCTGCGAGGCCGAGCGCTTGTGCGATACCCTTGGGTTCATCCTGCACGCGGTAACTAAATTCACAGCCGAAGCGAGCGCCACTTCCGAGGAAGCCTGCCATCTGGTCGACGTGTTCACTCCCGGAGATGATGATGATTTGCGTGATGCCTGCATCGAGGAGGACCTGAAGCGGGTAGAGCACGAGGGGCTTGTCGTAGACGGGGAGAAGGCTCTTGTTCGTAATGTCCGTCAAAGGACGAAGTCTGGTCCCCGAACCGCCACAAATGAGAAC